>NZ_MJXL01000048.1:0-113469 GCF_001762785.1 Campylobacter sp. BCW_6463 | reverse complement strand
TTTGGATAGCTGCAAGTGGAGAGAGATATTTTGATACGATGAAATAAAGGAGGATGACGCTAATAATACTTGTAAAAATAACAATCGCAGTTTGTATAAATGCAATTTTATAAACTGGAGCTTCTATTTGTTCTACTGGTTCTCCAACGCAAGCAGTATAAATTCCAGAAACTTTTGCACACACAGCAAATCTTTCACTATTATCTTTTGGTCTAGTATACTCAAAAGGTTCAAAATCTTTCTTGGTTTTTGCAAGATTTGCAATTGCACTAATATCATAACCTTGTTGTAAAAGAGCTTTGTCTGTAGAAACAAATACTTTATTTTCTTCATCAAATACAAAAGTTCTACCTGGTAAATTTTCAAATTCAGCTTGCAAATCTGCTGCAAGAACATCTACGGCCAAAACTCCTATAAATTTACCATCTTTATAAAGCGGAATAGAATATGTAAAGCAAGGTAAATTTGTAGTTACATCAATATAAGATGGGGTAATATAAAGTTTATTTGTTTTAACTGCTTCTATATAATATTCTCTTGTTCTAGCATCATAATTATCAGCTTTTCCATAAGTTCCAAAATCTAAATTTTTAGCATCAGAGTCTGGATCGCTTACAACAAGTTCGCCACTTGGTTGAGCAATATAAACTGCTAAGAATCTTCCAGCATCTCTAAAATTCTTTAAATCTTTTCCAACATAATGCATTAAAGCATCTTGACTATCTAACTGTTCTACAGGATGCTTTAAAATACTTTTAGCCAAACTTTCAAGAGCTAAAGAATTTCTTGCCTTAAAAGACTCCATAGAATTTTTAGCCGTTTTAACATAATTTATTTCAGCATTCACAACTTCATGAAAAATTGCTTGCTTTACAAATATAAATGTTACAACACCTAAAATTATCAAACACACTACTGCGATTAAATTTGCAATCAGTGAAACCTTCAATTTTACGCTTTTCATAATTTAAGCGCTCCTTTCTAATATTATTTTATAGGGATATTTACATAAAGTTTTATAATTATAAATTAAAAAATTTAAATTTTTACTTAAATTTAAAAGTTATAAAAAATTAATTTAATTAATATTAAATTAATTTATATTTATTATTTTTATTTAAAGTAATATCGCTTCGAAAATTCTATGTATTAAGCTTAATATCGTTATAATTTAGAAAAATTTATATCGAAGGAAATATTTTGAAAAAAATTATATTATTTATCTTATCTTTAGGGATATTTTATACTTTCACACAAGCTAAAAACTTCGAACAAGATCAAAATAACAACAGCAATTTAGTTAGTGTCAGTATAGCACCTCAAGCATTTTTTGTTAAAAAAATAGCTGCAAATACTCTAGATATCAATGTTATTTTGCCCCCAAATAGCAATGAGCATAATTTTGAATTTAAACCAAGCACTATGAAAAAACTTGAAAAAAGTGATATTTATTTCACCATGGGCTTAGAATTTGAGAAAGTTTTTACGGATAAATTTAAACAAAATTTTCCAAAACTTCAAGTTGTAAATATGCAAAAAAACATAGCTTTAATTCAAACTCATGACACTCACGAACACTCTCATGAACATGAGCATTTTGATCCTCATACTTGGTTAGATCCTATTTTAGTCCAAACTATGGCTTTAAATATTTATGACACCTTAATTCAAAAATATCCACAAAATAAAAATTTATATAAACAAAATTTAGATAAATTTTTAGCAGAATTAGATAGTTTAAATTTACAAATTGCCTCAAAATTAGAAAAATTAAAAAATAGAGAATTTGTAGTTTATCATCCTTCTTGGACATATTTTGCAAAACGCTATAATCTTACGCAAATTCCTGTAGAAATTTTAGGCAAAGAACCAAAAAGCAAAGATTTGCAAAACCTTATTACTCTAATAAAAGATAAAAATTTAAAAGTCATTTTTGTTCAAAATGGATTCCCTGAAAATGCAGCAAAAACACTTGCTAAAGAATGTAATGTAAAAATTTACAAAATAGATCATTTATCTTATGATTGGGAAAATGAGCTTTTAAAAACTGCTGATGCCTTTTCTCATAATTTATAATCAGGCTTTTTGATGCTTTTTTTTGAAATTTCTAATCTAAACTACGCTTATGACAATGAAATCATCTTAAAAAATATCAATCTTAGCTATGACAATAAAGACTTTCTCTCTATCATAGGTCCAAATGGCGCAGGAAAATCAACACTCGTAAAACTTATCTTAGGACTTTTAAAATCCAAAAATAAAATCCATTTCAAAGCTCTTCAAAGAAAAGAAATAGGCTATGTTCCTCAACACACTCTAGCCAATCCTAATTTTTGTCCAAGAGTGCTTGAAATCGTTCTTATGGGACTTTTAAGTAAAAAAATTTTTGGTTTTTATGGGAAAAAAGATAAAGAAAAAGCTATGCAAGCTTTAAGAAGCGTAGGAATGGAAAAATTTTGGAACAAAACAATTGATTCTCTAAGCGGAGGACAAAGACAACGTGTTTTTATCGCAAGAGCCTTAGCTAGTGAATGTAAGATGCTTATTTTAGATGAACCTACCGCAAGCGTTGATAACAAGTCTGCTATACAAATTTTTGAACTTCTAAGCTCTTTACACCAAAAAGGCATGGGAATTTTACTCATTTGTCACGATATCAACCTTGTATTAGCTTATAGCGATAAAATTGCACATTTAAACAAAGAACTTTTCTTGCATACCAACACTAAAGAAAAAGAAAAAAGTTCATTTTTAAAACATTTATACGAAAACCACTCTCATTTTTGTGATGTAGAAATGAGTTTAAATACTTGTTTTTGTGATGAAGAAAATTGCGATAGTAAAAAACTATGCGAACAAGAATTTACAAGAAGAAATTTGAAAAAAACAGAATTTAAAAAAGAAAATTTTTGTTTAAAATTTTCAAAGGAAAATAATGCTTGAAATTTTAAATTTCACCTTTTTTCAAAACGCTTTACTAGGAGCGATTTTAGTTAGTATAGCTTGTGGGATCATAGGTACTTTGGTGATGATAAATCGCCTTTTTTCTATGGCTGGAGGTATAACACATGGAGCTTTTGGTGGTATAGGTATAGCTTTTTATTTCTCTTTACCTATTTTATTAAGCACGGGAATATTTACTTTATTTTTGGCTTTTTTAGTAGCTTTTTTAGCTAAACACTATGAACACAGAAGTGATAGTATTATCGCTGTAATCTGGGCTTTTGGAATGGCTGTTGGGATTATTTTAATCGATTTAAGCCCTAGTTATAACACAGATTTAATGGCTTATCTTTTTGGAAGTATTTTAGCTGTAGGAACACAAGATTTATGGCTTATGGCTTTGGTTGATAGCGTGGTGGTTCTTTTGATCTTTTTATTTTATAGACAATTTGAAGCATTAAGCTTTGATGCGGAATTTGCAAAAGTTCGTGGTATCAATACAAGTTTTTTTCATTATCTTTTAATCGCCCTTATGGCTTTTTGTATAGTTATTTCTATACGCCTTGTAGGGCTTATTTTGGTTATGGCTTTGCTTAGTATCCCAAGCTTTATTGCTGAAAATTTCACTAAAAGACTTGGCTTTATCATGATTTTGGCAAGTTTTTTAAGTATGATTTTTTGTGTTTTAGGACTTATACTTAGCTATTATCTTAATCTCTCAAGCGGTGCTTGCATCATAGCTGTAGCTTGTTTTAGTTTTTTAGTGCATTTGATAGGCAAATTTTTAAAAAGGTAAAGGTGCAAAACACACTTGCACTTTTATATCTTTTTGCCCTTGTTCTTTAAAATACAAATGTTCGCTTGCTTTAAAAACAAAAAATTTTTCTGCGATTTTTCTTTGTAAATCTTGAGTTTTTTCACATAAAGGATACACAAGTTTAATATCATAAATTTTAAATTTGCAAGCATAAGCAAACATTTGATATAAATCGCTTTGTTCTATGCCCTGCTTTTTATCTTCATCACTATCTGGAATTTTCCACTTGGTATCTAAAATCATTTTATTTTCTATATATAAATCAGGCTTTAACATGAAACAATTTTCATCATTTTTTGAGATTAAATACTTTCCATTGTTTTGAACTTTAATATCTTGAGTTGGATTTGCTTTTTTTAGCATATAAGCTACATAATCTTCAAAAATTTTCTCCATAGGAAAAAGCAAAGCAAAAGCTTCATTTTTACCATGATAAGGCATAAAACTTTCATTTTTTAAGAAAATTTTACACCACAAAAGCAAGTTTTCATAATAATCAAAATGTCTTGAAATTTTATAACTAAAATCTTTTTCATAATTTTTAGAAAATTCTACCTCATCGAGCATTTGCATAGATTTTATAAGTCTAAATTTATTCAAACTTGTTTTGGATTTTAAAAAATTTAGCGTTGATTTTATCAAACGATTGGGTGCTATATCTAAAACAAACTCATCATTGCTTGTAAAAAATCTTTCTTTGTGTATCAAATTTTGCTTGATATGCTTGTTAAATAGTAATTTTCCCTTTAAAAAAGCCCTATTTTCTTCGCAACTTAGATAAGATCTCATCAAGCCTTTTTTATACACGCTATCAAATTCATCTAAAAACATAGTGATAAACACTTCAAATAAAGGAATTTTAGAACTTTGCAAAGATGAAATTTGCGATTTTTTAAAGGGGGAGTTTTTTAAGGTTTTTAGCATATTTATCAAAAGATTTTTGGGATTAAATTTAAAATCTTTTTCATAAAAATCATTATTTTTAGAAATATTGTCTAATTCATAGTATCTTTTTAGTTTTTCTTTATCGTGATTTGAAGAGCTATCTTCTTTTTTATAGCTATCTAAATTCGTGCATTTTGGCAAGATCTCCAAAACCCCACTTTTAGTCTGTATAATGCCGACATAATTTTTAGCTTTTAAGGTATTTTTATTTTTAAAGCCTAGAAGATTTTCATTATTTTTTGCAAAATCTTCTAGCTCTTTATAAAACCCTTCGGCCTTTTCTTTGAAAATTTCTTTTAAATCTTCTTTAGAAAAAGCTTGGTGTTCGATGATGGAAAAAGTGCTATTCATTTTCGTTTTTTAATTTATTTGCTATTTCATCATTATAAATTGCTTGATATATTTCTATTTTATCCCAAATTTTATCATCAAATGAAGCAATATTATAAATACTTCTCTCGCTATTAACACTATCTAGATTTTTTATTTTTTGAAGATATTTATCATCTTTTTTATCTTCAAAAATCATACCATTATCATTTAAAACCGCATTAATCAAAGCATAATCATTATAAAAATACTCTTGCAAAAGCGGGATAATTTTGTTTTGAAAAATACTTTTTAAATCATTTAAATTTTCAACACCTATAAAAAATGCGTGTCCTATGGTTTTTTCTCTATCTAGTAAATATTCTATACGAGTGTTTATAGCTTTTAATAATTCTTGTAAATTAATACCTTCGCAATCCATAGATAATTTGCTCACATCAGGCATCATCTCAATAAATTCAAAGCGTCTTCGCAAAGCTGTATCAAGAGAAGTTATGCTTCTATCGGCTGTATTCATAGTGCCTATGATATAAACATTTTTAGGCACTCCAAATTTTTCACCGCTATAAGGCAAAGTCACTTTTAACTCTTCTTTTTCACCTATCCTTTTACTAGGCTCTATCAAGGTTATAAGCTCACCAAAAATCTTACTTACATTACCACGATTAATCTCATCTATGATGATTATATAAGGTTTTAAAGAATTATCATTGTTTTTATTATTTTCAATCTTTGCAGTTAATTGTTTTTCATATGCTTTAAATTTTTTCACTAAATTAAAGTAATAAGTATGAGTTCTATCAGCATAATCTCTATTAAATACCTTTTTAAACATTTCAGTAGCATTGTTAAATTCATCTTTGCATTTTAATAACTCCATAAATATAGATAAATTTAAATTAAAAATTCCATCGAATCTCTCTATGCCTTCACTATAAATCACAATTGTTTTATTATCAATTTCAATAACAAAGAAATTTCCACCCTTTGTTTTACCAATAGGCTCATTTGTTTCCAAAAGCCAATTTAAAAAATTTTCAACCTTTTCTTTTAATTCTATTTTTTTATTCAACTCATCTGCATTTAAGATACTATTCTCATAATTATCCAAAGCTTTTTCGCAAAGTTCTTTAAAAATTCCATCTTTTATTTCATATTCTATTTCTTTAGAATTTTCTTCACTATCTATGCGAGGCTTTATACCTTCTACAAATTCTTCATATCCATAGCTTTGATGAAAAGTAGTAAATACTATTTGTCCCTTTTTGACATACTCATCAAATTTTGCTTTTTTGTCATCTCTACTTTCTAAATTTTTGCCCAAAATTTCCAAAGCTTTATCTATAGTATGATAAGTTTTTCCTGTCCCTGGAGACCCATAAAAAATTTGATTTAAGGGTATAATTTTCATATTTGATTCCTCAGATTGCACTCTTTCAGTTATAAAAATATCTTGTTCATAATAATCAATCAAAAAAGCTCTATAATAATTCAATGCACTAGAATTGCTGTTTTTTAACTTAAATTCTTCATTTTTATTTAATTTATTTATATTTTGATCAAAACTAAATAAATCACAACTATATAGATTTTCTTTTAAAAATTCTTTTGATATATTTTCTATAACTTGAATATATTTATTTATAGTATTTTTATCTAATTTCTTTTTATTTAAATATTCACTAAATAAATTTTTCATTTTATCTATATAATTTTGACTATTCATGCCATATTTATTCCATAAAGGAATAGCTATATTTTCTATCATTTTAACTAATGATAAATTTTTATTCTCTAATAATTTTTTATGTATTTGATATATTTTTAATTTTTCTTTAAATTCATTTAAAGATATTAAATCTAAAACATTTTTAGAAAAAATATTAACTATTTTTATATTCTTTACATCTTGATAATGAAAAGCTATTTTCCATTTAATTGCATCCCCAAAATCTATTTTTTCTATAGTTTTTAAATTATTATCTTGACTTGCTTGTATTATTTGTATGATTTTTTCTTTGATATTATTAAATGCTTCATTTTCATTATTGCCATATTTAGCAATCCAAGCATAATTTTGACTATATAATCTACCACTAGAAGATTCTTTCTGACTTTCATCATTTCTTCTATATATACCAAATTTAAAAGCTGAGCCACCCCAAATACTTCCTAGATTATCCAATTTGCTTTCTATCCAAAAAGTAAAATCATCTCTATTTGGATTATCTTTTTTAATGTTAGTATATTCTTCAAGAGTCATATTTTTAACTTTTTCTAAAGTCCATACTTCTTGAAAATTTAAAAAGCCATCAAGCATTTCTTGTAATTTTTTTTCATCTAAATTCCACATTACCAAATCCTTAAATTATGCTATTTTAAATCATATTTAAATTTCCTACCACTCTACAAAAGTTCTAGCTTTTTTAATATCTGCAATTTCTATACTGATTTTTTCTTCTGAGTCTTCTATAAGAATGCGTTCATTTTTGACTTCTAAAAGTGTGCCTTGAAATTTTTCTTTTTCATTGGTTGTGATCTTCACAAGTTCACCTATACTTTTAGCAAAGTGTTCTATCTTACTCAGTTTTCTTTCAAGTCCTGGTGAAGATACTTCTAAAAAATACTCTCCATTTACAGGTGGTTCTACATCAAAAATAGGCGATAAAATTTCACTAAGCCTTGCACAATCATCAAGATTTACCCCGCCTTCTTTTTGCACATAAATTCTATAAATTTTTCTGCCATTTTCACTTACTAGCTCATCATCATAAAAACTAAGTCCTGCTTCTTTGCAAAGGGCTTCAAGATTCATTTTTATCCTTTTTTATTTTTTCAAAAAGTGCATCCATATGGTTTTGATACTCGAGCCTATCATCAAATTTAAAGTGAAAATTCGGACACCTATACCAGCCCTGCTCACTCATGCAGTAATTTTGCAAAGCTCTACTTGCCTTTTTTAAAGAAGATAAAATTTTTTCTTGCTCATGAACATTAAAAAACATCTTATCAAGATACACAAAAGCATCATATCTGCCTTTTTTACACTCTACATCCACTACACACAAATTTTTCAAATTTTCATCATCTAAATTTGCTAAAGCTTCAGGGATCAGCTCTTTTAAGATACTTTCAGTGCGTAGTTTTTTAATCTCACTTGGGTTCATAGACTTGCTTGTTCCTCTACTTCTTTATAGCTTTCTATATAATCACCCACTCTCATATCATCACACCCTTCTATACCTACGCCACACTCATAGCCTTTTGCCACTTCTTTAGCATCATCTTTAAAGCGTTTAAGCGAGCTTACATTTCCTTCATAAACCACAACTCCGTCACGGATAAGGCGAATTTTAGCTCCACGGTTAATCACCCCTTCAGTTACCATACAACCTGCAATTTGTCCGATTTTTGGCACATTGATCACTTGTCTAATCTCTGCTTGTCCTAATTGCTCTTCAGAAATAATCGGACTCATCATACCACCAAGCAAGGCTTTTACATCGTCTAAAAGATTATAAATCACATTATAGGTTTTAATTTCTACGCCTTTATCCTTAGCACGCTCTTTAACTTCCCCTGTTGGGCGTATGTTAAAACCTAGTACTATAGAGTTTTCACTCGCACTTGCAAGCTCTATATCACTTTGTGTGATCCCTCCTACCCCGCTATGAATGATATTCACTTTAATCTCATCATTTCTAAGTTTTTCTAAACTTGCTTTTAAGGCTTCTAAAGATCCTTGTACATCAGCTTTTAAAATAACAGGCAAGGCTTTTAGATTACCTTCTTTGATCTTAGCTCCAAGCTCATCAATGCTAACTTTAGTAGATTTACTAAGTTCTTTTTGGCGATTGTATTCGTGGCGTTTATTAGCGTATTCTCTTGCTTCTTTATCGGTTTTTACTGCGATTAAAATTTCACCTGCATCTGCTACTTCGCTAAGCCCTACGATAACCCCACATTCGCCTGGTTTGATTTCTTTTAAAGCTTTACCTTGATCATCACTCATCGCACGCACTTTTCCATAAGCCTCACCTGCAACCACAGTACTTCCTACAGTAAGTGTTCCATTTTGCACGATGATAGTAGCTACCGCACCACGCCCTTTTTGCACAGAACTTTCTATAATACTTGCTTTAGCAAAACTTTTTGGATTGGCTTTAAGTTCTAAAATATCAGCTTGTAAAAGCACGATCTCAAGCAAATCTTCAATCCCCATTCCTGTTTTAGCCGAAACCCCTACAAATTCATAAGATCCGCCCCATTCTACTGGCATGATTTCCATTTCTGCGAGTTGAGTTTTTACCATATCAGGATTTGCTGCTTCTTTATCCATTTTGTTAATAGCAATAATAATAGGCACACCTGCTGCCTTGGCATGATTTATCGCTTCTTTGGTTTGTGGTTTTACCCCATCATCTGCGGCCACAACAATGATTACAATATCAGTGATACTTGCACCCCTTGCACGCATAGCAGTAAAAGCTTCGTGACCTGGGGTATCGATAAAAGTAATTTTACGTCCATTTTTTTCTACCATATAAGCACCCACGTGCTGAGTAATACCCCCTGCTTCACCACTTGCAACGCGTGATTTTCTGATATAATCTAGCAAAGAAGTTTTACCATGATCAACATGCCCCATGATGGTAATCACAGGTGCTCTAGTCACTAAATCTTTTTCATCAGTCTCTTCTTCATAGTCTTTTACATAATCAAACTCATCAGCCTCGTTAATGATATTGATCTCTATACCAAATTCAGCAGCCAAAATTTCAATCGCATCTTCATCTAAGAAATCATTTTTTGTTGTCATCATTCCAAGCATGAAAAGTTTTGAAATCACTTCACTAGTGCTTTTTCCTATCTTATCAGCGAATTCATACACACGAATTTCTTTAGAAATAGAAACACTACTTACTTCTTCTACTTCCTTTTTTTCAATCTTTTTAGGTGGTTTTTTACGACTTCTTCTTTGAATTCCACCTTCAAGCCCAAAACCCGCAGAATTTCCAACAGCTTGTCTTATAAAATTAGGTTGTTTTTTATTGATATTTTGTGGTTTTTCTTGTTCTTTTACACTAAAATCAGGTAACACTACCTCATCTTCATCATCTAAAGAAATATCACCAAAATCATGTTCATCTAAAAAATTCATTTTTTCGGTACTTTCTTTTTTACTCGCAACAAAAGATTTTTTTTCTTTTTTCTTTTTCTTTAAACTCTCATCAGCATTTGAAAACATAGTTTTTAAACTTAAGCGCTCTTCATTATTGATAGATATATCATTTGAATTTTTTACTTCTTCTTTTTTAACTTGAATTTCTTCTTCGTCTTTTTTCTTTTTAACAATGACAAGTCCGCGTCTTTTGGCTAAAGTTGCACTAGCAAGGCTTTGTGGCTTATGAGTATCAATAATTTCTTGTTTTTCTTCCTCTTTTGCATTTTCTTTTTCAACTTTTAATTCTTCTTTTTTAACTTCTTTTTTAAGCTTTTCTTCTTTTTTAGGTTCTTTTTTTTCAGATTCATTTAGCTTTTCTTGTTCTTTTATATTTTCTTTTTTAGGCTTTTTTGCCGTAGGAGTTTTGATATTTTTCTTAAAAGCTTCTGGAATTTCTCTTGTTTGTATATACTCATAAATAGCTGCTGCGATCTCAGGCTCTACAGCATTTGATGCTGTTTTAATTCCAAGTCCTAATTCATTTGCCTTTTCAATAATTTCCTTACTATCATAACCTAATTCTTTTGCGATTTCATGAATTCTAATCTTTGCCATTTAAAAATATCTCCTTAAGTCCTTGCTGAGTAATTTTAGTATTTAAATTTTTACATATTTTAGAAAATGCTTTTTGTAAGATTTTATCTTCTTTCTCAATACAATTTTGACATAAATATCCGCTTCTTCCATGTTCTGCTTTAGGCACAATATCTCCTAAAACAACTTTAAATCTAAATAACATATTTTGCTCAAAGCGGTTTTTACACACTATGCACATTCTAATTGGTATATGTTTTTTCAAAATTATATCTTTTTTTTATATTTTTTAGCAAATTTCAAAGCCATTATCATCAAATTCTAAATATTGCACACGAAAATCTTTAAATTTTGTTTGCATTTTCTTTGCCAAAGCTAAAGCATCATCTTTAAAAGCTAAAGAAAAAAAGCTCGATCCCGAACCTGAAAGCGTACTCATTAAAGCTTTATTTTCTAAGGCAAATTTTTGCACTTCAAAAAGCTCGGGTAAGTTTTTCATACGATTGATTTCATGGAGCTTATCTTGACTTGCAAATTTTAAAAATTCATATTTTTTCTCCAAAAAACAAGCGGTTAAAAATGAAGCATGGGAAAGGTTGAAAACCGCATCATTAAAACTTAAATTTTTGGCCAAAGCTTGGCGTGATTGTTCCGTGCTCATTGCCAAATTTGGGATCACAACCACAGCAGCTAAATCTTTATCAATCTCTTTTTTGATGCTATAAACTTTATTTTTTTCAACCAAAGAACACACAAAACCACCAAGAGTAGCTGGAGCGATATTATCTGGATGGTTTTCGTAAATTAAAGCTTCATCTAAAATACGTTCTTTTTCTACCTTAAATCCACTCATATAATAAGCACTGGCAATAGCTCCAACAATCACAGCTGAAGAGCTTCCTAACCCTCTTGAAAGAGGAATGTTATTTTGAAAAATAAAACGAAAATTATCTTTTTTTCCGCTTAGTTTTTCATAAATTTCATAAAAAATATTTACAAATATATTGTTTTTTTTAAGAAAAATATTATCACTGCCCTCACCTCCAATACTAATGCTAAAAACACCTGATTTTTGGATTTGAGTTTCATTAAAAAGCTTTAAACTAAGTCCTAAACAATCAAAACCTGGCCCTAAATTCGCACTCGTAGCGGGAACTAAAATTTTCAAATTTCATCCTAAATTGCATCTAAAAAATAAAAGGGAAGATTATCATTATTTAGTTTAAGCTCTTGTAAATTTTTTGGTAAAAAAAACTCTGCTGGGATATTTTGCTCTAAACAAATTTCACCTTCCTTATATACAAAACAAAAATTTTTATTTGCACTTATGGGTTTATAGCCATTTAATTCAAAAGCACTCACCGCAAATAAAGGAATATTTTTTACTATACTTAAAGTACTCAAACTTACATAAGAAATTTTAATCCCCATATAAGAACCTGGACCATTAGCATAAATTAAACTTGTAAAATCATATTCTTTAAGCAATTCATCTAAAATTTTTGGTAAAAATTCGCTTGCTTTTTCTTCACTTTTATAAGTTTTTATAAGTTCATCATCTTGATAAATTCCGATCATTAAAGGCTTAGATAAAGCATTAAGCAAAAGAGAGGTTTTTATGCAAATACCTTTTCATAAGCTTTTTGGGTTGTTTTTTCAAGGCTTACAATTTCATAAGCATCTTTATCTTTTAAAACTTCTTTAGTAAGCAAATGATTTAAATGATGACTCCCAGCATATGAAGTATAATCTCCAAAAACACGATATCCAAGTAAAGTTAAATCTCCAATTGCATCTAAAATTTTATGTCTTACAAACTCATCTTTGAAACGCAAACCCTCAGGATTTAAAATACGATTTTCATCTACCACTATAGTATTTTCTAAACTTCCACCTAGTGCTAAATTCATACTCCTAAGAGCTTGAACATCTTTTAAAAAACCAAAAGTTCTAGCCCTTGCTATGTTTTCTATATAATTTTTTTTGCTAAATTCAAAATTGTAACTTTGTTCACCTATAACAGCATTGTCAAATTTAATTGTGTAATTAATACGGGGTTCTTTAGTAGGAGTTAAACGCACAAATTTATTACCATCTCTTACTTCTATAGGCTTTTTAATTACCATAATTTTTTTAGGCGCATCAAGTTCTTTTACCCCTGCTTCATCAAGCATCATACAAAAACTAATACTTGATCCATCCATAACAGGAGCTTCATTTGCATTTAAAACTATGCGTACATTATCGATTCCATAAGCATTAATCGCACTCATTAAATGCTCTATTGTAGAAATAAATCCACGATCATCTCCTAAAACAGTTGCCATTTGAGTATTGATCACATTTTCAGGACTTGCCTTATAGCTTGCATTAAGATCGCTTCTAAAAAATACTATACCACTATTTGCTTCTAAAGGCTCTAAAGTAATTTCTATAGGTTCACCCTTATGAAGTCCTATACCTACGCCTTTGACAGTTTTTGCTAAAGTTAATTGTTTCATTAATTTTTTCCTAAAATTATCTTTTTACCATCATTTAAAACATTGTAAATATTATTTTCTATCCATTTTTTATCTTGCCATTGTTCAGGACGCGTTTCAACTCCTTGAACCAAAACTCCAAAATGCAAATGATCGCCTAAGGCTAACCCACTTGTTCCTGTTTTGCCTATAATACTTTGTTTATTAATCATTTCATCTAAATCAACATTTTTAGAAGAACAGTGCCCGTAAAGACTATAAACACCAAAACCATGATAAACAATTAAATTTAAACCGTAAATCCCATTTTCAGCAGCAAAAACAACCTTGCCCGCGTTATTACTTATGATAGGAGCTTGTGCTACGCTTGCTAGATCAAGCCCCATATGATAAGAATCACTCACAAATTGCCCATTATAAGAATAATACCTATGATCAGCAAAATCCGCTACTTTCATACCATTTTTAAGAGGTAAAAATAAATTCAAATCAAAATTATCAATTTTTTCCTCAGGTACTTTTGAAGTGATTTCATGGATAAGTTTTTCATTACTATTTCTTAAAGTTTCATTGACAAACTTAAATTTTTCATAACGATTGAAATTATTATCTTTTGGAGCGTATTGATTTGCTAAATTCTCAATCTTTCCATCTAAAAATTTATCCGTTAGATTGATATTTGAAACACGATATTTACGATTAACAAAATAATACCTTATACGTTCTTTTGAAATATTTCCCGCTTTATCCGTAGCGATAACAAATGCACGAAATTCCTCATCTCTTGCATCCCAAGCAATCAAAGCCGCATAATACCCTTCTTTTACATAAGGCGTAGCTTTAAAAATTTTACCTTTATTTGTCTCTATATATACCTTATCTAAATTAGCATCATCAGCCTTGAAAACAACAGCCCCAGCACCGCCTTGCTCGATTTGGTAAGAATTGCTTATGATATTGATTTTTGGAGCCGTATTATCTACTAATACCGCAATTTGTTTTCTTGCTTCATTACCACTAAAAAAATTCCAAAAACTAGAATCTTTAGCTATCACCTCCAAAACAAAAGATTTTACATTTTCTTTGTAACCAAATTTTGGCAAAGCAACTTGTAAGGTAATATCTTTTAAATTAGAAATCTTTTCATCTGCTATAACCATTGCACTAGTATTGTCGTCTTTATGCAATATAATTTGTACATTTTTGATAGAACTTTCATCATCTTTAACATGCACTAAAATAGGTTTTTTAAGATCAGTATATACAACATCTGGCATTAAAATTTGAGGAGGATTTTTTTCAAAAATACTTAATCTTGAAATAAAAAAAATCAAAATTGCTATTAAAACTAAAATTAAAACAGATAAATAAGTTTTGCCTTTTCTTTTTGCCATAACCTTCCTTAAAAATTTTCGATGTTTTTGTTGTTTTTAGTATAAATTCTATTATATTTTCAGTAAATATCTAGCAAATTTATAAAATTTCTCTTAGAGTATTAGCCTGTTTCATCCATTCTCTTAATTCATCGTTTTTATCTAATTGTATCATTTGTTTACATCTCTCTAATTCTTGTTGAAAAAAATCAATAGAACTTAATAAGTTATCTTTATTTTGTAAAAAAATACTTTCCCACATTTGTGGTGATGATTTGGCAATTCTGCTCATACCTTTAAAAGATCCTCCAGCCAAATGAACAATATTTCTTTTATCCTCTTCTTTCATTACAAAATTAGCCAAAGAAAAACTTATAACATGAGGCAAATGAGAAATAATAGCAGCATGATGATCATGGGCTTTACTATCCATAAAAACAATTTTCATCCCTAAATGAGAAAAAATTTCTACTGCTCTTTTTTGATGCAAATCATCAGCTATTTCACTATCGCAAAGAACACAAACTGCATCTTTATAAAGCTCTTTAAAAGCCGCTTTTGGACCTGAATTTTCAGTTCCTGTCATAGGATGAGCAAAAAGAGTTTGTTTGATTAAATTCTTAGGCAAACTTTCTATAATTTTTCTTTTTGTACTTCCAAGCTCTATAATTGTTACATTAGAAGGCAAATCAACTAACTTTTGCAAAATTTCTATAATAGCATTAACAGGAGTTGCGACAAAAATCATATCACATAAAGCTAAATCTTTAAATTCTATAAGCTCATGAATAAGACCTAATCGCAGGGCATCTTTTTCATTTTCTTTACTTAAATCCATACCATAAACACAAGAAATAAGCTTATTTTCTTTCAAACAAAGCCCTAAAGATCCACCCATAAGCCCAAGCCCTATAATTGCTATTTTCATACTTTCTACCTTAGTTTTTTTGTTAAATTTTTTTTGCTATTATACAGCTTTTAATAAAGCTTTAGGTAAAAAATCAATGAAAAAACATCTTATTAGTATTTGTGCTTTAGTTGCTATAGCCAATGCAGCAACCATTAAGGATATTAAATTTATCGGATTAAACCACTTATCAAATACAAGTGCCATAAATATTACAGGGCTTAAAATAGGAGAAGAAATAAATCCTGCAAAAATCAACACTGCTATTCTTAATCTTTATAAACAAAATTATTTCGAAAATATTGCAGTAGAAAACAACAATGGAATTTTGGAAATTATAGTTACTGAAAAACCAACTATAGCAAAGGTTACTATCACAGGTATAGCTTCAAATGATAGAAAACAAGTTGAAAGTATTTTAGGGATTAAAAGAGGTACGCTACTTGATGAAGGAAGTATAAAAGAAGCTATTGAACGCATTAAAGCTTATTATGAAGCAAAAAGTTACTTTGATACTATTGTAGAATACAAAAAAAAGACTTTAGAAAATACCGATGGGTTAGAGCTTGAATTTATAGTAAATCGTGGTGAAAATATCATTATTGATAATGTTCATTTAAGTGGAGCCAAGAAATTTTCATATTCTGATATAGAACCTTCAATTGTCAATAAAGAAAAAGAATTTATGGGTTGGATGTGGGGACGCAATGATGGAAAATTAAAAGTTTTTGAGCTTAGCAATGATAGTTCAAGAATTGCTGATGAGTACATGAAAAAAGGATATTTAGATGTTCAAGTATCTCCTCCTTATCTTAAAACCTACACAGATACTTATCAAGCAAATTTGACTTATTTTATCAAAGAAGGAAAGCCTTATAAAATTAAAAGTATAAACATAGAAAATCCTTTATTTGATGATAAACAAAATGCACAAACCGTAAAAGATTTAAGATCAAGCGCTGGCAAAACTATCAATATTGAAGACATTAGAAAAGATGTTAAAACCATAGAAACACAAAGTGCTGATTTAGGTTATGCGTTTGTAGAAGTCTATCCTGATATTCAAAAAAATGATCAAACTCAAGAAGCTACTGTTGTATTTAAAGTAATCCCTCACGATAAAGTTTATATAAGAAATGTTATTATTTCAGGAAATTCACGCACTGTAGATCGCGTCATACGCCGAGAATTATATATAACAGAAGGTAATTTATACAATAGAACAGACTTAAGCGAGTCAAAAAATGCTTTAAAAAGAACTTCTTATTTTGACGATGTGAATATCAAAGAAGAAAAAGTTGACGATACACATATTGATTTGATTGTTGATGTTAAAGAAGCTTCTACAGGAGCTATTTCTGGAGGCATTGGCTATGGATCAAGCGATGGTATTTTACTTAATGCTTCTTTATCAGATACAAATATTTTTGGTTCAGGGATAAAAAGCTCTGTAAGCGTAGATAAAAGCGATGATACCTTATCAGGAAGGATTAGTCTCATAAATCCACGCGTTCTTGATAGTCAATATAGCCTAGGTGGAACACTTTATTCAAATGACTATGAATGGGATAATTATTCAGAAAAAAATTACGGCTTTGATATAACAGTTGGACGCCAATTTGCAAGATACTATAATGTAAGCTTAACTTATAATCTTGAACAAAGCGATATTTATCACTTAAGTCCAAATCTTTTAAGAACAGGATATGAACTTGGCAAAAGTATTAAAAGCTCTATAACTCCAGCAATCACCTTTAACAATACAGATGATTATTATCTGCCACGATCAGGTATCATTGCTTCAACTAGTTTAGAATACGCTGGACTTGGCGGAGATCAAGAATTTATTTCATCAAGCTCTAAATTTAACTTTTATCAAGGTTTGCAAGACTATATAGGATATGATCTTATTTATCGCTACAAAGCAAGCTTTTATAAAGTATGGAATGAAGGTTATTTACCAATTAACCAAAGAATTTATTTAGGTGGTATTAGATCGATACGCGGTTTTGAAAGCAGAACAGTAAGCCCTAAAAACCAATGGGGAGATGAAGTGGGAGGAACCATAGCTTTTGCCAATTCCGTAGAACTTAGTTTTCCTTTGATTGATAGAATTAAACTTCGTGGTAGCGTGTTTTTTGATTATGGTATGATAGGACGCAAAAATTTAGATGAAATAAAAAGAATGAGTACAGGTATAGGCATTGAATGGATTACACCAATTGGACCTTTACAACTTGTATTTGCCAAACCTCTTAATGATAAAAAAGGTGATGATACTAACAGTTTTGAATTTAATCTTGGAACACGCTTTTAATGAAAGAATTTTTAGATGCTTGCTTGAATGCAAATTTGCAAATACGCAAGTATCTAAACAATATCCCACAAAATGATCTTAAACTTTGCTCTAAATTAGGCTATGATGAAAATCAAGGCTATGAGCTTGACTTAAAATGTGAACAAATTTTCATAAAATATCTTAGTTGTTTTGGGCAAATTTTTTCTGAAGAAAGTGGCTTGATCGGGAAAGATAACCCAAAACAAATGATTCTTGATCCTTTGGATGGAAGTTCAAATTTTGTTTCTAAAATACCATTTTATGGAACTTCTATAGCTCTCATAGAAAAAGATCAGGCAAAAAGCGCTTTTGTTTGCAATCTTGTCAGTCAAGAAATTTTTGCTTTTAATAACAATCAAGCTTTTAAATCTAATCTTTTCGATCCAAAATACTCACCCTTAACACCTAATCTATTTTCTAAAATAGGTATAGTTGAAAAAATTTCACTTTATCCAGAACTTCTCGATTTTTTAACAAAAAATCAATTAAAATTTCGCTCTTTGGGCGCAACAGCTTTAAGTCTCGCTTATGCTTCGTATTTTAGTTTTGTATTAATTCTTGGAAAAACACGAATTTTTGATACAGTAGCTGCTTTAACAATTCATCAAAATTTATATATAGAAAAAAATGAAAATTTCCTTCTACTAAGCCAAGACAAGAAAATTTTTGATATAATCTTAAAATTTTTAAAAAATAATTAGGTGAATATATGAATTTTGCAGATATTTTTTCAAAAATAAGAAGACAACAACCTAGCGTTAAAGAAGCTCCAAATCACTGGGTAAAATGCCAAAGTTGTCATGCTTTGATGTATTATAAAGAAATAGAATCTTGTTTTAATGTTTGTCCTAAATGCAATTATCACATGAGAATTTCAGCTGATGAACGTATTAAACTTTTAAGCGATGAAGGCAGTTTTATTGAGTATGATGCAAATTTAGAAGCTATAGATCCTTTAAAATTTGTTGATAGCAAATCCTATAAAAAACGCCTTAGCGAAGGTGAAAGTAAAACAGGTAGAAAAAGTTCTGTCATCAGCGGAGAATGTGAAATCAACAGTTTAAAAACCCAACTTGTTGTATTTGATTTTTCTTTTATGGGTGGATCTTTAGGTTCTGTTGAAGGAGAAAAAATCGTTAGAGCTATACAAAGAGCTATCACAAGCAAAACCCCTCTTGTCATCGTAAGTGCAAGCGGTGGAGCTAGAATGCAAGAAAGCACTTATTCTTTAATGCAAATGAGCAAAACTAGCGCCGCGCTTAAACTTCTTAGCAAAGAAAAACTTCCTTATATTAGCATTTTAACTGATCCTACTATGGGTGGGGTAAGTGCTTCTTTTGCATGGCTTGGAGATTTAATCATCGCTGAACCTGAAGCTTTAGTCGGTTTTGCTGGTGCAAGAGTTATTAAACAAACTATAGGAGCAGATTTACCTGAAGGCTTTCAAAAAGCAGAGTTCTTGTTAGAACATGGACTTATAGATGCCATAGTTGAAAGAGGAGAACAAAAACAATATCTTAGCGATGTGCTAAAATTTTTCAGTGGAAAATAATTTGCAAGTTAATATCTTTTGTATTCAAAAAAGTGATGAATTTAAAACTTGGAGTGAGAAATACTCTAAACTTATTTCTAAATACGCCACTTTAAAAGAAATAAATGTTTTTAATAAAAAAATAGCCTTAGCTCAAAATTTAAATGCCATAGAAGCAAAAAAAAGCTATGAAGAAGCTTTTATGCCTTATAAAAAAGGCTATTGTATCGCTCTTGATGAAAAAGGGAAAGAACTTACAAGTATAGAATTTGCAAAACTCATCCAAGATAAAAATGAATTAAGTTTTTTTATAGGTGGTGCTTATGGTTTAAGAGAAGAATTTAATCAAAGTTTGGATTTTAGACTATCATTAAGCAAACTTACTTTAGCACATCAATTTGTTAAAACCTTACTTTTAGAACAAATTTATCGTGCATTTTGCATCAACAACAATCACCCTTATCACAAATAGAAAGTTTTAAAATGAAAAAAAATGAAATACAAAATTTCAAAAATATTTTAGAAGAAAGAAAAAAAACCATCTTAGAAAATTTGCAAAGCAATTCAAATGAAATCGAAGCTCTTCACAATAGCGTCCCAAGCGATAGTGTAGATTTTTCTATCATAGAAACAGGCTCTCAAATTGACTTTACTATCAGCACCAATCTCAAAGAAGAACTTATAGAAATCGAAAATTCTTTAGATAAAATCAAAAACGGCACTTATGGAATTTGCGAATCTTGCGATGATGAAATCGACTCTCAAAGACTAAAAGTCAAACCTCACGCAAGATATTGTATCACTTGCCGTCAAATTGCAGAACAAGGAAAAAAACATGAAAATTAAACTCTTTTTACTTGCAAGTTTTATTTATATAGCACTTATTTTTGCCTTTGCTTGGCATCTAGAACTAGGAAGCTATACTCTAAATATCAGTACTTATACCTTTGAACTACCTATTATGATATGGCTTGTTATTCCTTTATTTGTTTATATGATTTTAGCCGTTTTGCACATAGCATTTTATGGATTTTTGCGTTATTTAAAATTTAAGCATTTTTTTAAAGATGCAACTAAATTTGAAGCTTATACTCAAGATTTGCTCCTTGAAAAAGATCTTAAAACCACTTTTCAAACAAAAGAATTTAGAGCTGTGGCACAGCTTTTTAAAACCCTAAAAACACATGAAAAAATTCCACACTCAAATAAAATCAATGAAATTTTAGATCTTATTGATGGTTTAAATAAAAACGAATTTTTTAACCTTAGTAAATTTAAACTCGAAAATAACAATGTTTTATATTTGCAAAATGAAAAAAATCATCTCAAAAACGATGCAAATTATGCCTATAGCAAACTTAAAAACCTTAATGAAATCAAAGATGAATTTGAAGAAATTGCTTTTAATACTCTTATAGAAAAAGCTAGTTATGAACAAATTAAAAATGTAAAAATCCCTAAAAAGCCTTCTGAAGTTCTCACACTTATCAAGCGTTTTAAAGAAGGAAATTTAGAACTTAGTGCAGCAGAATACGAAGTTTTACTTTCACACAATATACTAAGCGAAAAAGACTATCTTAACGCAGCAAAACTAAGTACTAAACTTTTAAATCCTGATGCTATTTTAGGAATTTTTAACAAAATTAAAAATGAAAAAAGCGAAGCTTTAAGAGCACATTTATATCTTTTAGCTGAATTTGGACTTTTAGATGAGTTAAGAGAGCAAATTCACAATGATGATAAGAAATTTAATGATTTTAAGGCCTTTTTAGCCTTGCGTGAAAAAAATATCAAAATCAATCTAAACCAACTCATACAATGATAGATTTTAGCAAAAAACCTTTATTTTTAGCTCCTATGGCAGGTTTTTCAGATCTGCCTTTTCGTAATGTAGTAAAAAAATTTGGTGCTGATATCACCATAAGCGAAATGATAAGTTCTAATGCCTTAGTTTATGAAAGTTCTAAAACTCTACATATGCTAGAAAGAGCTGAATTAGAAAATCCTTATATAGTCCAAATTGCAGGTGGAGATAAAGAAGTGCTAAAAAAAGCAGTGCAAATGCTAAATGAAATGGATTTTGTAGATGGGATTGATTTTAATTGCGGTTGCCCTGTAAATAAAGTTGTTAAACAATGCGCTGGTAGTGCTTTGCTAGAAAAATTAGAGCTTTTTAAAAATCTTGTAGGAGTAATTAAAGAAAACAATAAAAAAAGCCTTACAAGTGTGAAATTTCGACTAGGATTTAATGAAAAATATCCTGAAAAAATGGCTAAAATTTGTGAAAGCTTGGGGGTGGATTTTGTAAGCATCCACGGACGCACAAGAAAACAGCTTTATAGCGGAAAAGCCGATTATGAATCCATTGCCAGTGCTAAAGCGAGCGTGAAAATTCCTGTGATTGCAAATGGTGATATTAACGCACAAAACGCTAAAGAAGTTTATGAAATCACAAAATGCGATGGACTCATGATAGGGCGTGCAAGCGTGGGAAATCCTTGGATATTTTATGAAATCAAAAGCGGTAAAAGCGTAGATGAAAAACTCAAAAAAGAAATCATACTCACTCATTTTGATGAAATGATAAAACACTACAAAGATCAAGGCGTAAGTATATTTCGCAAACATTTACACGAGTATTCTAAAGGCTATAAAGACGCTTCAGCCTTTAGAGATAGCGTTAATCGTATCGACAATGTCGAAGAAATGCGAAAAAAAATAGAAGAATTTTTTAGTTTAACTTGATCGATTTTTATAATTTAAAAAACCTTAAGCCTTAATATCTATACTTTTTGGTGCAGAATTTAAAGAAAGAATTTTATTAAATTCTCCTGTGTTATCATCACTAAATTTCATACCAAAAAGAAGTTCTAACTCATCGCTTGTGCTAAATTTACCTTCTAATAGTTTTTTTACAAGCTCGTTTCTTACATTATCATTTTTGTAAGTTTCTTTGTTTTTACTTTCTGCTTGTATAGGTTTAAAAGGCTTTTCTTTGTCTTCTTCTGAAGTTTCTTTGTTATTTGTATTTTTTAAAGGATTGCTATAATCTACACCTTTTGCCTTTTCTGTTTCTTCTAGTGATTTTACAAACTCATCGTGCCTTTGTTTAAAATCAAGATATTTAGTTTTAAATTCTTCTAGGCTCATATTAGAATTAATAAGCTTATTGTATTCATCTCCTAAATTCTCAATAGTTTTTATTAGTTTATCATCTCCTAAATTTTTAGCTCTATTTATATAATTCCATATTGATAAACTATCTCCCATAGGATTGCCCCAGCCATCTTGCTCGTAGGAATATTTTAAGGGATTTTTATTCATAAAGGACAAAAATTCTTTTATTTCATTGTTGTCCGTATCGCTATTAAGTCCAGCTAATTTACCCAGTAAGGTTGTTTGTCCTTTAATTGTGCTAAGATTATTTATAAAAAACGCAATTAAAGCACCACCTTTAGATATTTTGTTATCATGTATTTGATATTTATTAGAACCCAAATCCGCTATATTTTTATCAGCAAGCTTCCAAATGAAAGCATTATCGCTTTGTAATTCTTGCCAATAATTTACCCCATCTTTTTGGGATAGATTTTTTAAATCCTGTTCTTGAAAGCTTTCTCCTAATCCCTTATCTTTAACAAAAGAAGAAAAAGAGTTATAAGCATCTCCTATTGTTTTGGCAATGTCTATTTGAGAGTAAAAAGGTTGTCTTTTAATAAAGTTATTTACAAAATTATTTAAACCATCTGCATAAATCTTATAATCTTTTGGCAAGCCTGCTGCTTCGTTGAAATCACTTGTAAAAAAGCCCTCTTTATCTACGCCATAGCCTAAAATTTTATCTACCGCTTGTGATTTATCACTTACAAGGTTATTATTTGCTATGGCATTAGATGATTTTGTATTTGAAGTAGTATTACTAAAAGTATTTGTGTAATTGTAGTTTGAATAAGAATTTATACCATTAATCATTTTTGCCTTCCTTGTAAATGAAATTTATTAAGATAAATCGGCAAAAATGATTTTTTCTTAAAATATCTACTCATAATTTAAAATATATAATATAAAACCTTCTAACACTCGAAGAAAAAATTCTTACTTAATCTTTTAAAGTCCTTATAATCAAACTTTTAGGCAAATTAAAATGCTCTATAAGTTCTTTCTCTTTTTCTCTCATTTCTCCATTATCATTTTCATGATCAAAACCTAACAAATGAAGCATAGCGTGGATAAAAAGCAAGCTTATTTCTTCTTCATAGCTATGCCCTAACTCTTTAGCCTTCTCTTTTGCCAAATCCACATTGATCACAACAGAACCCAAAGGCAAACTTTCATCGATATTTTCAAGCGGAAAAGAAAGTACATCAGTGGTTTTATCTTGTTTTCTTTGCTCTAAGTTAATTTCTTGCATTTCTTTACTATCCACAAAGACAAGCTCCACATCTTTAGGGCTTAAAAAACTTGCTATAGATTCTAAAAAATCACATTTTTCATCACTTAATATCATAAACCTTCCTTAATCAAATGATATAAATTTTCTATTTCTTCATCATCAAAAATCGCACAATTTTTACTGCTATAAAATTGTTTTAGTTTTTTCTCTTCAAACTCAAATCCTAAAGCACATTGAGAATGCGAAGGTAAAAAAGCCCTTAGTAATGTAATGGAATTTTGAATTTTCTCATCACAGGCGAAACAAAAAAAATCTTTATGCAATCTTCCTTCAAATTCCAAAATTTTTAAATAAGCATCAACAATAACACGCTTTGGATTTTGTTTTTCAAACCTTTTCACACACTCATCAAGTAAATTAAAATAAAAACTATCAAGCTCTTCCACATCTTTTAAGTGTCTATATAAAAGACGGATAAATTCTTGCCAAATAAGCATTTTATCCCTTTGCATAATCCATAAAAATCCCAAATGCAATACATCTTTAAGTCTTGGTAAAAAACTAGGATTTTCTTCTAAAGCAAAGTCGATTTTATAGCCGCTTAAAATACTAGAATGTCTAAGTCCATAAAAACGATAAGCCTTAATAAGCATTTTAGGACTTAAAATATAAACGATCAAATCCTCGTCTTTAACTTTTTGAGTATGAAGTATAAAGCCTTGCATTAAACAATTTCAATACCATAAGCTCTAAGTATATCAAAAGCGGATTTTTCTAAATTTTCATCAAAACTTGCACTTAAATTTTGGTGTAAAATTATCCTTGCATTAGGCTTAGCACCAAAAGCTAAAATGATATTACAAAACACACAAATATGAGAAACAAGCCCTGCAAAATGAAGTTCTTCATAATCGCTTTTTTGTATGAAATTAGCTAGTTCTAAGCTACCAAAAGTATTTTTATAAAAAATTTTATGAGCTTTTTGTAAAAAAGGTTCAAATTCCTTTGGCATTTGCCAACCCAAACTCTCTTTAATACAATGTTTTACAGGTAAATTTAAACCTTCTTTACTTTGTAGATAATGCTCATCATGCGTATCATAGGTTAAAAGCAAATGCGTGTTATTAAAATCGATTTGATTTAAGGCTTTAAGAATATTTTCTTTGATTTTTAAAGCCTTATCAAAACCTAAACTTCCATCAATAAAATCATTTTGATAATCCACTAAAACAAAAGCTTTTTTCATGCTTTTATGCCTTTTGAAGCCAAAAACTCTCCGTGTGTAAATTGGCAAAAGCGGTTTTTAAACTTGTAAAAAGCTTAGGATGATCTTTTTCTAAATTTGCTAAAAGCTGTTTAGCTTCTTCTCTAGCGTGGGGGAATTTTACATTTTTTTCGCTGAGTTTCATACCAGGACAAAATTCATTTCCTATCACGCTAAGTTCATTTTGCGTAGCATTATCCCTAAGCTGTCTTTCTCGCACAAAAATCAAAGGGCGTATCACAATTACACCGCGTTTGCTTTGATAAATAGGCGCTAAGGTTCTTAAAGCTCCATTATGAATAAAATTCATAAAAAAGCTTTCTGCTGCATCATCTAAATGATGGGCTATAGCAAGCTTGTTAAAACCTTTTTCAAGAGCGTAAGTATATAAAGCTCCACGACGCATTCTCGAAAAATAACTACAAAAACTTGAATTTTCTCTTATGGTATCACCTGAAACTTCATAAATATTTGAATCAAGCACGCTATGTCTAATGCCGTGTTCTTCACAATGTGCATGAAGATGAGAATAATCCTCGCCCATGCCATAACTCAAAGTTACCGCTTCAAGTTCAAATTTAAAAGGAGCATGAGCTTGCATACGATTTAAAAGATGGGCTAAAGCCAAAGAATCTTTCCCGCCGCTAAGCCCTAAAAGAACCCTATCTTCATCTTTAATAAGTCCAAATTTAGCATTAGCTTGTGCAACTTGGCGTATAAGTTTTTTGCTAAGATTTATCATAATTTCTCGCACATTTTAAGCACAAAATTGGCTGAAATTTTAGCTGAATTGATCACAAACTCATCAAAATCAAATTCAGCCTTTTCCCCTGCTTTATCACTCATAGCTCTTAAGATAAAACAAGGCACCTTTAAAGCATCACAAACCAAAGCCACACTTGCGCCTTCCATTTCACAAGCATCCGCATTGAAAATTTCTCTAATTTTTGCTTTTTTTGCTTCATCGCAAATAAACTCATCACCCGTTGCAATAATACCTGCACGAAGTTTGATATTTAATTCCTTAGCAACTTCTAAAGCAAGATTGTTTAATTTCTCATCGGTTTTGATAAAAATTTCATTACCTGGAACAAAACCCAAAGGATGCCCAAAAGCGGTAATATCAAGATCGTATTGAGCTAATTTTGTTGCGTAAAGCAAATCACCAATTTCAAGTTCAGGATTAAAAGCACCTGCAACTCCTGTAAAAAGCAAAGCTTGTGCGCCAAATTTTTCTATCATCACACTAGCACTAAGAGTAGAATTTACCTTGCCGATTTTAGAATACGCTAAAACAAGTTCATGATTTTTATACTTTGCAAAATAATAAGTATTATTAGCGTGTTCTATTTTTGTATAATCTTTAAGTGTTTCAAGCAAAGGAGTGATTTCTTCACTCATGGCTCCTAAAATTGCTATTTTCATCATATAACCTTTAAAAATTCATCAATATCATTCATATTTGTTAAAGCATAAGTTTCTTTTGAAGTGATTTTTTTATTCAAACCCTTAAGCACACTTGCGCCAAATTCTATGAAATAATCTACTTCATTTTCACATGCCTTAATGCTTTGTTTATAAAGCACAGGAGAGATAAGTTGTGCTTTTAAAAGCTCAAGGGCTTCTTCTTTGCTTGTATAAATTTTGGCATTTGCATTAGAAATTACGGCTTTAAAATTTGGTTTTAACACCTTTTCAAGCTCCACACAAAGCTTAGCTGAAGCATTTTCCAAAAGAGGACAATGACTTGCCACGCTCATATTTAAAAGCATAGCTCTTTTAGCTCCTGCTTCTTTAAATACACTTTCATAACTTGCTAAATCAGGTTTTAAACCTGCTACAACGATTTGTCCATCGCAGTTATAATTTGCAGCGAAAATTTGCTTGTTTTCTTTTTGTGCTTTTTGACAAAGCTCTTCAACCTTTTCATCATCAAGCCCTAAAACAACCATCATACCCGCTTCAACTTTTACACAATCTTCTTGCATAAAAAGCCCTCTTTTATTGACCAAAGAAAGAGCCTCTAAAAAATCAAAAGCACCATTGACAGCTAAGGCTGAAAATTCTCCCAAAGAATGCCCTAAAGCAAATTTCGAACTTAAATCAGGTTTTTTTTCAAGTAAAACACTATAAGCCATTAAGGAATTTAAAACGATGGCGGGTTGAGTAAATTCACTTTGATTGAGTTTTTCGTTTTCTTCAAAAAGCAAATGTTTAAAATCAATCTTACAAAAATCACTTGCGTTTTGAAGGAGTTCTTTGGCTTTTATAGAGTTTTCATAAAAATCTTTTCCCATGCCAAGACTTTGTGAGCCTTGACCTGGAAATATAAACGCGGTCTTCATTAATGACAACCGCAACCGCCGCCACCACAGCAACCGCCGCCACCGTGTCCGTGATTATGATCGTGTCCATGTCCGCTTCCACAACCACAACTATGACTTCCTGCGATAATACCTGTAAGAATTTCATCTTCACTTGCAGCTCTAGCATCTACGATATTTAAAGAAAAAAGCAAATCACGACCCGCATAAGGGTGATTATAATCAATTGTCACATCATTTTCACTAATTTCTTTTACAGTTACACGAACAGTTTCGCCATTTTCACCTTCGCCAAAAAGCTCCATACCTACCTTTAAATCAATACCTGCAAATTGCTCTTTTGGTAAAGTTTGAACGGCATTTTCATCGTATTCGCCTAAACCTTTTTCTTTTTTAATTACCACATCAGCATTGCTAGGACAATCAAGCTTCATCACTTCTTCTTCTAAGCTTTCTAAAATCTGACCTTTGCCTAAAATAAAAGAAATAGGTTGAGAATATAAATTTGATTCTAAAACTTCATTTGTATTTGCGTCTTTTAACTCATAAAACATTGAAACTACACTATTTTTTTCTATAGCCATTTTATCTCCTTAATTTATTTTCTATTGGGTGAAGCTTTTGCTTCGGGTGAATTTGGATAATTAGTTTTTAAAGCTTTATAAAAACCATTTGCTGTTTTTGTATCACCTGTTTTATCCAATGAAATGGCAGTATGATATAAAAGTTTTGGGAAATAATCCCCTTTTGTACTCAAAGAAGAACTTTTTTTATAATAAACAATAGCATTGTTATAATTTTTTTGTTTATACTCGATCTCCCCTAACCAAAAATTTGCTCTTGCGGGTTTATACTGCTTTGTTATGAGAAAATTTAATTTTGCTTTGGAATCTTCAAAAGCATTTTTATCAACATCTTTTATCGCTAATTCTAAAATTTCATTATTTTTTTTCTTTTTCCAAGATTCATCAATTTGTTTTACTTTATCATCTTGGGTATTTTGAGCATTATTGTTTTCAATAGTACTGTTTGAATCTGTAGTTGAAACAACAACACTAGGTGTAGTAGCTTTAACGCTTAAATTTGCATCATTTAATTCGTTTTTAGAAACATAATTTGCATTAATAGCATCTACTAAAGAACTAAGTTCGGCTAAAACTTTTTTTACTTGCTTATTATTAGCTTCTTGAATTTTTCTACTTTCTTCAACATAAGCCTTTAATTTTTGAATTTCACTAGTAAAATTATTTTCAATATTTTGATTATTCTCTTCAACTTGACTTAATCTAGAATTTGATTTAGCATATTGAGAATTTATACCTTCTAAAGTGCTTTGTAAACCCTCGATTCTTTCGTTAATTTCATTAATTCTAGCATTTGTTTGTATATTTTCATTATTTAAATTATCTAACTTTTCTTTAAATAATTTTTCATTTGAAGTTAAACCATAAGAAGAATTGCTTGTTATATCTCCTGCACCAAAAGCTGAGCTTTCTGCATAAAGTAAAGTAGCTCCAAGAAGAGCTACTGTGAATATTTTTTTCATTAATTATCTTGATAATTTAAATTCAGCACGTCTGTTTTGCGCATCGCAAGCTTTAGTTTTTTCAGTGCACACAGGATTTGTTTCTCCATAGCTTTTAACAGCAATTCTATCAGCATTTACACCTTTAGCGATTAAAGCTTCTTTTACAGCTTTTGCTCTTTTTAAACCTAGAGCTTGGTTATATTCATCAGTTCCCCACTCATCGCAGTTTCCTTCAACAGTAATACTTACACCGCTTACTTCAGTGTTAAAGATATTAGCATTCGTGCTTACAACATTTTGCATATCAGGACGAATGTTGAATTTATCAAAATCAAAATATACTTTATTTAAAGTATCATTAAGTTGAGAAATTTTTGAATCAATATCCCAACCATCACTTCCACCTGAACCACGATTTGAATCAACACTACTATCACCGCTTACGCTAGTGCTTTTTGTGCTACAACCACTAATAACAACTGCAAGAGCTGCAATTGAAGTAAAAAGAATTTTTTTCATTTATGACCTTTCAAAGTTAATAAATTCTTACTATTATATCTAATTTTTAATTAATTTTAACCTAAAATTGAAATTTTTACCAATCAATTGATTGAATTTTTCCAACCCTAAGAGGAAAATAAAAAGTCTTATTTGCATTTACACGAATAACACCTAAAGCACTTTGCGCACCTAAATATTTAATAAATACTATACTTCCACCGTCACTAGAAAATCTTGGAAATAAATTTTTTCCATTTGCTGTAAGTTGACGAATATAATCACTATTAATTGACATCAAATAAATATTAAAAACACCTGCTTGATTTGGTTCACGACTTGAGTAAACCAAAAAATCTTTATAAGTCGAAACAGCCGAATTGTTTCTACCATGAAAAACAACTTGTTCAGCACTATTGCTATTTAAATCTTGCATAAAAATATTAGGATATCCTAAACGATCGCTTACAAATACCACTTTACTATCATCTGAGCCAATAAAATTTCCATTAACATCAATACCAGAATAATTAGTTAATTGTGTTAGATTTTTGGTATTTAAGTCATATAAATAAACATCAGGCTGATCTTTTGGAGCCATGGTAACAAGTAGTTTACTTCCATCTACACTCACATCACTTGCTACAACCATACCGCCGCTTGATAAAATTTTACTAGCTTTATTGGTATTTAAATCATAACGGTATAAAGTTGGCTTATCATGATCATAAGCTGTATAATAAAATAGAGTTTGTTCTTTATTTCCCCATTTTGGAAATAAATTAAGCCCACCATCAACAATAACTTTTTGATAAGTTAAAGTATAATCAGCCATAATAATTTGACTTTTCTTAGAGCTAGAATTTCTCGCGATCAAAATTTTATGATCCATCCAATCAACAGGTGCAAGTCCTAACGCATTTACAGAAGCTTTGACGCTTTTATGTGCCAAAAATGGATATTGCTCTAAACCATTTAAAGTATAAGTTTGCTCTGACTTATCAGAACCGCCAGCTTTTATTTTTACATTTAAACTCAAAGTGTTACCATTTTTATTTAAAGCGTATTCAAAAGTATAATTACTTGTCTCAGTTGCATTAGCAACAACTTCAAAGTTTGAACTTACTTTCAAATCGTTCACAATGATATTATAAAAGCTTTTCTTTAAATTCTCATCACTTAAATTTGAATTATCTTTAACAATAATCTTTGGTAAAACTACACCAGAATTAACAACATCAATCACTGGATCTTCTGCCCAAAGACTTCCTAAAAAGACTAAAAAAATTGCTACAATTTTTTTCATTTTTTTCTCCTAATCATTTTTAACTTTTGCTTCATCTCTTAAATTCATGGTAATGCTTATATTTTTATTTTGCGGAGGATAAGTAATAAATTTACCTTTTTGACTTTCTAAAAATTCAGCCACTTTAGCATCATATAAAGGATTCCCACTTTTTTCAACTGAAGTATAGCCAAATTTTCCATTTTCATCAATAAAAATTTTTACCTTAACAGAAATTTTTTCACTATTTGGATAATACTGAGTCCATCTTTGAGTGATAATACGCACAACTTTCCCTAAAAATTCATCATAAATTCCAATCTTTTGCGCCTTTGTGCTTTCGCCTTGCGTTGAACTTTCTTCTTGAAGTAAACTATCATTAAGTTGTTTTACAAGTTCGGAAGCTTGAGGTTTTGGAGCACTAGAAATTCCTGATTTAGCACTTGATTGAATTTTTGTAGTCTTTTCTTCTTGTATTTCTTTAATATTTCCAAAAAGCTCATTAAAATTACTTGCCTTTTGGTCAATATCTTCAGTTTTAACTGTTTTATTTGTAGTCTGAGCAAAAAGTTTTTCTATATCAATTTGCTCTGTTGGTTTTTGTATTTCTTTAGGAGTGTTGCTTTGAGTAATAACTTGTTTTGATGGTTCAGTAAGTTCAATATCTACAAAACTATCTTTTATATCGGTATATTGTATAGCAGATTCAACCTCGCTTACAAGTCTAAAAAAAACAAGAATTACTATACTAATATATATTACTAAAGCAAGTAAAAACGAATTTAAATTACTCAAACCATAATTTTTCATGATTATTCAGTCTGTAAAGCAACTTTATTAAATCCTAAATTTTTTACACTTCTTAAGACTGAAATAACATCGTCATATTTTAAGCTTTTATCAGCGCGTATAAAAACTGGATCTTCGGTATTAAATTGTGCTTTTCTTTGAGCAAGATTGTCAGCAAAACTTATAAAATCGTATTTTTCTTGATTTAAAAAAATTTCTTTTTTTGCATTAATACTAATAATTAAACTCTTAACAGTTGGAGCGCTAGTATTTTTTTGACTACCTTGTGGAAGATTAATTTTTTCTTCATAAGTAATGCTTGGAGCTGTTACCATTAAAATCGCAAGCAATACAAGCATAATATCCACTAAAGGTGTGATATTAAGTTCAGGTTTTTCATCATCAAATGGCATTTTTAACCTTATTTACTCGAACTTATAACTTTAATCTCGCTATCAATAATGCTTAAAAGTTCGAAAGCTTTTCTTTTAATGATGAGATGAAATGTATAAGCAGGAATTGCCACTAAAATACCGCAACCTGTAGCAACTAAAGCCTCGCTGATTTTAGGAGCTATGATACTTAAAGAATTTTGAGTTCCAAGCCCACCAAAAGTTTCAAGTATAGAAATAACTGTCCCAAAAAGACCTATAAAAGGTGAAGTTGAAGCAATAATACTAAGCCAAGTAAGTCCAGCAGAAGCGCGACGACTTGCTAAATTTTTATAGATTTCTAAATGATTTGAAGTTGTATCATTGCATTTTCTTAAAATCGAATCAGTACGACTTAAATCCTTCTCACCCAAGAGCAAAGTTTCTAAACTTTCTTTTTCCTTATTTCTCCATGTAGCCAAATAAGTCAATCTAGCAAACAAAATACTAAACGCTAAAATAAAATATAAAGAAAGCCATAATAAAACTATATAAGTAATAATACTTGAACTATTGAAAAAATGAAATATAGCTTCAAAATTCATTAATGCATCCTTGCATTATCAAGTTTTGAAAAAGTTGCCGCTAAAGCTGCATTATCAGAACTCATAGATTTGATCAAATCTTTTGCTTGAGCAAGATTTTTTTCAATCTCACTTTCATCACTTCCGCAAACCCAAACCGCACCCTTTGCTAGCACGCAAATCTTATCTTCATCTACCTTTGCATGCCCAGCATCAATAGCAATTAATTCATGATTTAAATCAGCTTTTTCAATATCAATTACTCCAGATTTTAAAGAAGAAACCAAAGCAGCATGTCCTTTAAGCACGCCAAATTCTCCTTCACTACCCGGTAAAGTAACAGATTTTACTTCTCCTTGATAGATTACACCCAAAGGCGTAACTATCTCGAAATTAATCAAATCGTTCATAAATTAACCTTTTAATTTATCCGCTTTTGCAATAGCTTCATCTATATTTCCAACCATATAGAAAGCATTTTCTGGTAAATGATCATATTTACCTTCTAAAATTCCCTTAAATCCTGCTATTGTATCTTCAAGGCTTATATATTTTCCTGGGCTACCTGTGAAAACTTCTGCAACGAAAAATGGTTGTGATAAGAATTTTTCAATCTTTCTCGCTCTTTCAACTACAAGTTTATCCTCTTCGCTAAGCTCATCCATACCTAAAATGGCGATGATATCTTGTAAATCTTTGTATTTTTGAAGCACTGATTGAACACCACGAGCAACTTTATAATGTTCTTCTCCAATGATATTTGGGTCAAGCATTCTTGAAGTTGAGTCAAGTGGGTCAACTGCAGGATAAATACCCTTTTCAGCAATAGCTCTATTTAAAACCGTTGTAGCATCTAAGTGAGCAAAAACAGTTGCTGGAGCTGGGTCGGTTAAGTCATCAGCTGGAACGTAAACAGCTTGAACTGAAGTGATTGAGCCTTTTTTAGTTGAAGTAATTCTTTCTTGGAATTTACCCATTTCACTTGCTAAGGTTGGTTGATAACCCACAGCTGATGGAATTCTTCCTAAAAGTGCTGACATTTCAGAACCTGATTGTGAAAATCTAAAGATATTATCAATAAACATAAGCACATCAAGACCCATTTCATCTCTAAAATACTCAGCCATTGTTAAACCTGTTAAAGCAATACGATTTCTTGCCCCTGGTGGTTCATTCATTTGCCCATAACATAGAGCAACTTTGTCTAAAACATTGCTTTCTTTCATTTCATTATAAAGATCATTTCCTTCACGAGTTCTCTCACCCACACCTGCAAATACAGAATAGCCGCTATGCTTAAATGCAACATTGTGAATAAGCTCCATAATAATAACAGTCTTACCAACACCTGCACCGCCAAAAAGACCTACTTTACCACCTTTTGCATAAGGAGCAAGTAAATCCACAACTTTAATCCCTGTTTCAAAAATCTCACTTTTTGTGCTTTGATCTTCAAAAGCTGGTGGATCTCTATGAATCGCCCATTTTTTATCAAAAGAAATTTCTTCACCTTCATCGATCAAATCTCCAGTAACATTGAAAATTCTTCCTAAAACTTTCTCACCAACAGGAACACTAATAGGAGCACCTAAAGCCTCAGCTTTTAAGCCCCTTACCAAACCATCTGTCATATCCATAGCAATAGTTCTAACTCTATTATCTCCTAAATGAGCTGCTACTTCTAAAACAAGTTTATGTTTTTTTCCTTCGCTTTCAAAATTTACAACAATTGCTTCATTAATTTGAGGTAAATAGTCGTTAAAATCTACATCAACAACCGGACCTAATACCTGTGAAATAAATCCTTGCATTATTTATCTTCTCCTTAAAATTTACTATTTCATTGATTCAACACCACTGATAATTTCTATAAGCTCAGTAGTAATAGATTCTTGTCTTGCTTTGTTATAAGCTAAATTTAGTTGTTTCACTCTTGCCTTTGCGTTATTAGTTGCATTATCCATAGCTTGCATTCTTGCGCTATGCTCTGCCGCCAAAGAATCGATTAACGCATAATACATATTATACTCAAAATACGTTTTCATTAAATCTTCTAAAAGCTCAGTTCCTTCCGGTTCAAGCTCTAAAAGAGAATTATGAGTCTGTTCAATACTCTTTGGTTCAACTGGAATAAGATGATTAATTTTAAGTTCTTGGGTAATCATATTTTTATAACCATTATGAACTAAAATCACTTCATCTGTATTTCCATTTAAAAAATCATCTACAGCAGCATGAATTACTTCACATGCTTTCTCATAGTCAGGACTAGAACTAAGATGGAAATATTTCTCTAACAATTCTATTTTTTGAAAATTAAAATATTCAATCCCAGTTTTACCTATAGCTCTAAGACGAATATTAATATTTTTTGCTTCATATTCTTTTAGCATTTCACTTACTGTTTTTAAAGTCTTAATATTAAAACCACCGCATAAGCCTTTATCTGCAGTGATAAATATTAAATCTACGGTTTTAATTTGTTCTTTTTTATGAAACAAAGATAAACACACATCATCTTCATTGTGAACAATTTTATTGATCTGAAATGAAATTTCACTCAAAATTTCATCGAGTTTTTGTGCATAAATTTTTGATCTTTTAGCTGCTTCTTCTGCTTTTTTTAACTTAGCAGTAGAAACTAGCTTCATAGCATTTGTAGTCTTTTGAGTGTTATGAACACTTTTAATTTTTCTTTTAATTTCTTTTAAATTAGACATAAAAGACCTTATAAATGATTTGCTTTAAACTCATTAATGGCTTTAGCTAGTTTTTCTTCCAAATCAGAATCTAAAGCTTTTTTAGAGCGAATTTGCTCAAAAATATCTGGATGTTTTGCCTCAATAAAAGGATAAATTCCATCTTCAAATTCCTTAATTCTAGAAACAGCAATATCATCTAAGAAACCTTTGGTTCCTGCAAAAATTAAAACTACTTGTTTTTCAACGCTAAGCGGAGAATAAGGTGGTTGTTTTAAGAGTTCAACCATTCTTTGTCCACGTTCAAGTTGTTTTCTACTTGCCTCATCTAAATCACTAGCAAATTGTGCAAAAGCTTGAAGCTCTCTATATTGAGCAAGGTCAAGTCTTAATGTGCCTGAAACTTGTTTTGTAGCTTTAATTTGAGCAGCCCCACCTACACGAGATACTGATAAACCAACATTAATTGCAGGACGAATTCCTGAGTTAAATAAATCAGTTTCTAAGAAAATTTGTCCATCTGTAATTGAAATAACATTAGTTGGAATATAAGCAGAAACATCTCCTGCTTGTGTTTCAATTATCGGCAATGCCGTCAAAGAACCAGCACCTAATTCATCATTTAGCTTGCTTGCTCTTTCAAGCAATCTTGAATGAAGGTAAAAAACATCGCCTGGATAAGCTTCACGACCTGGAGGACGACGTAAAATCAAAGACATTTCGCGATAAGCTACAGCATGCTTGCTCAAATCATCATAAACAATTAAAGCATGTTTTGCGTTGTCTCTAAAAAATTCACCCATGGTTACACCAGTATATGGAGCTAAGTACTGTAAAGCCGCAGGATCTGAAGCGCCGGCATTTACAACAATAGTATATTCCATAGCACCATGTTCTTCTAGTCTTTTAACCACTTGTGCCACTGTACTTTGCTTTTGACCAATTGCAACATATATACAGATAACTCCTTGACCTCTTTGAGATATAATAGTATCAACAGCAACAGTAGTTTTACCTGTTTGTCTATCGCCTATGATAAGCTCTCTTTGACCACGACCAATTGGCACAAGTGCATCAATAGCTTTAATTCCTGTATGTAAAGGCTCATGAACACTTTTTCTCGCCATAATACCTTTTGCTTTTTCTTCAACAAAACGATATTCATTAGCATTGATCACACCTTTAGCATCAATTGGCTCACCTAAAGCATTTACAACACGGCCAATCAAAGCCTCACCTACTGGAACTTTAAGTAACTTCTTAAGTCTTTTTACAGAAGCACCTTCTTTTAAACCTTCTCCTTTTCCAAGTATAACAATACCTACACTCGACTCTTCAAGGTTTAAGGCCATTCCTTTATCACCATTTTCAAATTCTACCATTTCTCCAGCCATAATATTCTTAAGTCCATATACCTTAGCAACACCATCAGCTACAGAAATAATTTTTCCTGTTTCTTCAATTTCAAGATTTAAATCAAAATTTTCAATTCTTTCTTTGATTATTGAACTGATCTCATCAGCTTTAAATTTCATTTACTTTTTCTCCTTAGATAATTTTCAATATATATTCGTTTAGCTTATTTTGAAGAGCTTTCATAGAAAAAGAAAGTTCATAACCTAATTCTTCTAATTCTATTTTAACACTATCATCTTGACTGATTTTATTGATTAATTTAATATTTGCATCAAATTTTTTGTTAAGTTTTACTTCAAGATCTTTAAGATTTTCTTGACTTAATTTTTCTTTAGAATACACAATACCAACAAAAATATTTTCTTTAAAAGCTTTTTGTCTTTCAAGTTCTTTAACTATTTGAGGAATGTATTCTAATCTTGAATTTTCAATCAAAAGTCTTAAAAAATTTTGAAAACTAGAATTTTTAATATCAAAAAAAGAATCAAGAAATTCCATTTTTCTTTCTTTTTTAATCTCGTTAGATTCTATAACATTTTTAAATTTCGGCAAAACAAAAGCAGAATTTAAAATACACAAATTCTGATAAAAATCATTTATATCAGCTCTTGAAGCTATCGCTTTTGCATATCTTCTTGCAATTATATTCTCCATATTTAAGATACCTTCTTCATCATAAGTTCTATTATTTCACTCTGTTTTAATGTCATATTTGGATCAGAAAAAATTTCGTTTAAAGTATTTGATACTAATTCTTTTTCCATTTTTCTAAATTCATAATCTTTCTGTTCCTCGAAATGTTTTTGAAGTAAATCCAACTCATCTTGAGTTTCTTTCTTAATATTTTGAACTAAGATTTCAGCTTCTTTTTTTGCTGTAACTAAAGCAGCAGCAGCATTTGCTTTCGCTTCTTCAAGTTTTTTCATCGTATCTAATTTCTTAGCTTTACTTTCTAAAAGTTTTTTTTGAATTTCATCAAGCTTAGAAGAAATTTTTACAATACGGTTTTTGTAAAAATTTTTAAATGGAGTTGCAACAAAATAATACAATATAGCCACAAAAATTAGAAAATTAATAGTCCTTGGAATAATATCATATTCTCCACTACCATTTGATGCACCAAAGGCATACAAAGGTAGCAAAAATATAATAAAGAATAACTTACTCATTTCTCTCCTCTTAAATTTTCTTTATGTTATTTTGCAAAGCCTGCTTAAGCTCAGGTAAATGTATGTTTAAATGTTCTTGCAACTCTTTTCTTTGAACAGCTAAATCTGCATAAAAGCTGGCCATTTTTCGTTCTAATTCTTCTTTTTTGCTTCTAAGAATTTGCTCTGCCTCTTCTTTAGCAACAGCTATAGCACTTTGTTTAATTTTTTGAATTTCTTCTCTAGTGTTAATATGAATAGCTTCTAGTTCATCATTCACACCTAAAACTTCTTGAGAATTTTCTTTTACTTTATTCTCATCATTTTTTATAGAATCATTTCTTTCATCCATAAATTTTAAAAGCGGCTTATACAGCATACTATTTAAAATAACTATCATAGCTAAAAAAATAGCCATAGTAGCAAGCATTATGGAAGGATGCATATCTTCAAACATAATTCTCCTTGGTTAGAATTTTTGAAGGACTATTCTACCATAAAAAAGCTAAGATTTTGGTTAAAACTTTTCAAGCATTTTGATTAATTTTTTAATTTTATCAATATTTTCTAAATGAATTACAAAATCATTATTTTTATTTTTGCAGTCAAATCCAAAGCGATTTAGTATGTGTTTTAATTTCTTTATTTCATCTTCAAATTCTTGATTAGGTAAGCTTTCATTATTTTTTATTTTTTTAACTATTTTTTCGGTATCTCTAACATTAAGTTTTTGACCTATTATACTATCAACCAACATTTTTTCATCTTTTTGATCTAAACCAACTAAAACTTTAGCATGACCCTGAGAAATTTTTCCAGAAGCAATCAACTCTTGAGTTCTAATATCTAAATTCAGAAGTCTTAAAGTATTTGTTATTTGAGTACGAGACTTATGAATAAGTTCTGCTAAATTCTCTTGAGTAATTTTATGAACTTGCATCAAATCCTTATAAGAATTAGCAAGCTCAATAGGGTTTAAATTCTCTCTTTGTATATTTTCAATAAGAGCCAATTCTCTAAGCTTATTCTCATCAATATCAGCAATAAAAGCTAGAATTTCTTTTTTTCCTAATGCTTTCACCGCTCTTAAGCGACGTTCTCCAGCAATTAAAATAAATTTACTATTTTTTTTAAATACAATAATAGGCTGAATAAGCCCAAATTCTTTGATAGAATTAGCAAGCTCATCTAAAGCTTCTTGATCAAAATTCTTTCTTGGCTGAAATGGATTGGGTGAAATTTGATCAATTTCTATCATAGTGCTTTGATTTTTATCAAAACCCAATTCTTTACTATAAACAGTATCCATATCACTGATTAAACTGCTTAAACCCCTATCTTTATTTAACCCCATCATAATTATCCTAATATAGAATACGCCAAATTTTGATAAGCAACAGAACCTGGCGATTTAATATCATAAAGAATTATAGGCTTTCCAAAACTTGGACTTTCTGCAAGCTTTACATTGCGAGGGATCACAATAAAGTCATCTTCGTTTCCATTAATAGTAAAAAGTTGTTTTTTAAAATTTTGTTTCAAATCATCTACAACATCTTTAGAAAGATTATTTTGAGAGCTATACATTGTCGGTAAAAATCCACGAACCCTGAGTTTAGAATTAATAGTTTTTTTGATAATTTTAATTGTATTTAAAACCATAGCTACACCCTCAAGCGCATAAAATTCACACTGTATAGGGATAATTACACTATCGCTTGCTGCAAAAGCATTTATAGTAATACTTCCAAGAGCAGGTGGAGAATCAATAATAATAAAATCATACTCATCAATCACTTCTTGAATTTGATTTTTAAGCAGCATTTTTTTTTCATTATTTTCACCTTTAGCAAGCTCTTGTTCTATACCTACAAGACCTATATTTGAAGGAGCTAAATGAAGTTGTGGCAATTCTGTTTTTAAAATAATATCTGAAAGCTTTTTTCTTCCTATAAAAACATGGTAAATATTATACTCATAATTATTACGATTAAAACCAAGTCCTGTAGTCGCATTAGCTTGCGGATCAACATCGATCAAAAGTACTTTTTTTTCAGCCACAGCCAAAGAAGCAGCTAAATTTACTGCTGTTGTAGTCTTTCCTACTCCACCTTTTTGATTTGCTATTGTAATAATTTCGCTCATCTTAAACTATACACCCTTTTATCACCTAGTAAAATTGAACCATCTTCATACAAAAAAGAATTTTCAAGTGAAAAAACTTTACCTTCATGATGGACGCTAAATTTTCTTGATTTTTCAAATTCTAACATATACTTGCTAAAAATATTCTTCCATAAATTTTTTTTTTCTACTTTTTGCAAAAACTCACTCACTAAATCTTTAAGCGAAATTTCTATATCACAAAAAGCTGTATTTTGGGGTGCAAATTTAAGATTTAAACCCATACCACCTATGATAAAATTTGAAATTTTAGCACTTATAACCCCTCCAGCTTTTTTATCATCTAAATATAAATCGTTAGGCCATTTAAGCCAAATTTTAGAACCTTTTTCTTGTAAAACTTCTTTAAGTAAATAAGCAAAATAAATACTCACAGAAGCTAAAGGTAAATCTTTTGGCAAGTCTTCTTCTTTAATACAAAAAGAAAGATGTAAATTTCCTTTAGAGCTCTGCCAAGAATTTTCCCTACTTCCAACTCCATTTGTTTGTTCTAAAGCATAAATAGCAAAATTTCCATCAATCTTTCCATTGCGTATTTGCTTGCATAAAAAAAGATGAGTTGAGTCTATACTTTCAACACAAACTATCTTCACTTTTAAGCCTTTTTCCATTTAAATAAGTCCTACCATCAAGAGCTTTTTTTCCACTTTCTTGAAGTTTTTTAATACGCAAAACTCCTTGTTTGCAAGCAAGCAAAAAACTTTCTTTTTCCAATTCTAAAATTTCACCCATCTTAGCATTTTGTTTTAATTCATCCACAAGTTCAAGCTCTAAGAATTTAAGTCCATTTTCCAAAAAAACTCCAGGCCAAGGAGTAAAAGCTAGATATTTTTGATAAAGTTCTCTTGCATTTTGCAAATTTATAAGTCCATCTTCTTTTTTGATTTTTCTACAAAGTGTTGCTAGACTTTCCTCTTGTTTTTTAGGGGTGATTTTATCAAAATTTAAAAGAGTAGTGAGGATGAGCTTAGCGGCCAAATTTGCTAAAAGTTCAAAAACTTCACTTGAATTTTTATCTTTTATATCACACTCTAAGCTTTCAAGTATAGCACCTGTATCAAGCCCTTCTTCCATGAGCATGGTGCAAACTCCACTTTTTTCATCTTTGTTTAAAATCGCACTTTGGATCGGACTGGCACCGCGGTATTTTGGAAGTAAAGAAGCATGCAAATTCACACAAGGTGCTAAATCCAAAATGGCTTTAGGTAAAATTTTTCCATAGGCAGCAACCACGATAAAATCAGGATTTAAATCCTTAATCTCTCTTATAATATTTTCATCTTTTAAAGAACTTGGAGTAAAAATAGGAATACTAGGATAATTTTGACTTAAAAAAGCCTTAGTATCACTTGGAGTTAAAATTTGCTTTCTACCTACGGCTTTATCAGGCTGGGTAAAAAGTGCTACGAGTTTAAAATTTTCATTTTCTACTAGTGCTTTTAAAATACAAGTTGCATAAGATGGAGTACCCATAAAAATAATTTTTTTCATTTTTTCGCTTTATGTGAAATTAAAAGTTTTAATTATAACTTATTTGATTTTAAAAGAGAATTTAATAAATTAATCACTCAAACAAAGTTCCACCTATCTGTTTATCTTCTAATAAAAATGTCTTTGCCGCACTTAAATCAAATCCACTTGCTAAAAACATTTTTTTATTGTGTTCAAGTAAAAATTTAGCTGCCTTAAGTTTGGTTACTATACCACCCGTTCCGTGCTCACTACCTGTTTTTATGGTTGCTTGTAGCCATTCTTCTTTGATATGAGTGATTTTTTCTAAACGTTTTGCATCACTAAATTCACTAGGATTTTTATCATAAAATCCATCAATATCGCTTAAAATCACAAGCAAATCCGCATCAAAAAAATGCGCAGCATAAGCACTTAAGCTATCATTATCACCAAAGACAATTTCTTCTATAGCTGTAGCGTCATTTTCATTGATAATAGGCAAAATTCCTAAATTTATCATCATATCGATAGCATTTTTTGCGTGTTTGGTAGCTTTTCTAGAGTCAAAATCCTTGCCTGTAAGTAAAATTTGTCCGCCTAGTTTACCAAATTTGGCTAAAAGCTCGTTATAAACACTGATTAAAAAAGGTTGTCCAATAGCGGCTAAAACTTGTTTATTAATGAGGTTTTTTCTATCAATATCTAGTTTAGTGTGTCCTGCTGAAATCGCTGCTGAAGTTACTAAAATCACTTCATATTTTTCCATGAGTTTAGCTAAAAATGCGACTAAATTTTTAAGACGCTCAAAACTTAAAGTGTTTTCTTCACTAATCACATGAGAACCCACTTTAACAACTATTCTTTTCATGCTTATTCCTTGAAAAATTTTTATAATTTTAGCCAAAATTTCATATAAACTAGTTATTGTTTGAAAAAATAGGGAGTGTTTGAAACTTTTAATATAAAACACTTCCTAGATTGTTAAAATTTTTATTTGTTATTTCTTAAAGTTTTAATTTCTTCTAAAAGCATGAATTTAAGTTCTTTAAGTCCTGTTTTTTCAAGACTTGAGACTTTGATTAAAAAGCTTTGCGGATTATTTATTTCTTTGAGATAATTTTCTAACTCATTAATGTTTAAAGCAATTTGCTCGGCAAATTCTTCTCCTAAACTAACACTATCACTTTTTGAAATCATGATGCCAAATTTACGCCCAAAAAGTTCATTGGAAAATTTTTCAAGTTCTTTTCTTAGTACTATAAATTGTTCTTTTAAAGGCATTTGCCTCATAGGATCTAGCACGAAAAGTAAAAAGCTCGTTCTTTCTATGTGCTTTAAAAAGGCAAGTCCTAAGCCTTTACCCCCACTTGCTCCTTCGATAATCCCTGGAATATCAGCCATAACAAAGGAATTATACTCATCTACATCCACGAGTCCAAGTTTTGGAGTAAGGGTGGTAAATTCATAATTTGCAATTTCAGGTTTTGCATTTGAAACAATGCTTATAAGAGTAGATTTTCCCACATTTGGAAAGCCCACAAGCCCTACATCGGCAATAAGTTTAAGCTCAAGTCTGACTAAGCGACTTTCTCCTTTTATACCAGGTTGTGCGTAATCGGGGCGTTGATTAGTGGCGTGTTTAAAATGAGTGTTGCCAAGTCCGCCTTTTCCACCTTTTAAAAAAAGCTCTCTTTGTCCTTCTTTGGTAAGATCGAGTAAAATTTCATTAGTTTGCGCATCGATAACTTGCGTTCCTTCGGGCACTATAAGTTCTAAATTTTCACCCTTTTTGCCATTTTTATTGCGCCCCATTCCACCAGCACCATTTTGTGCGCGTAATTCTCTTTTGCCTTTGAAATTTACAAGAGTGTGGGTATTATTATCACATACGAAAATAATATCACCACCATTTCCACCATCTCCTCCATCAGGGCCACCAAGTGGAACATGTTTTTCACGGCGAAAACTTACAGCACCTTTGCCGCCATCGCCTGAAGCTAAAGTAATTTTAACACTATCAATAAACATTTAAATTGCCTTTGACTTTAAATTTATAAAGCTAAATTTGAGTAAATAAAAGAAGTTAAATTTATAAATTTAAAGTTTTCAAGACGCTAAAAAAGCGTCCTGAAAACTTATGCAGGATATACAGAAACTTTTTTTCTGTCTTTGTCTTTTCTTTCGAATTTTACAAAACCATCAATTAGAGCAAAGATAGTATGATCTTTTCCCATACCTACATTGTTACCTGCATGAGTTGCAGTTCCTCTTTGGCGGATGATGATATTTCCAGCTCTAACAAACTCGCCACCAAATTTTTTAACACCTAAACGACGACCTATAGAATCGCGGTTATTTTGAGTTGAACCTTGACCTTTCTTGTGTGCCATTCTTTACTCCTTAAGCTTTGATATCTTTTACTACAACGCGAGTAAATTGTCTTCTAAAACCGCGTTTGAGTTTAGAATCTTTTCTGCGTCTTTTTTTGTAAATCACAACTTTTTTATCTTTTCCGTGATTGATCACTTCTAAAACAACTTTTGCACCTGCTACGAAAGGCGCACCTACCTTTAATTCTTTATCATTGATAGCAAGAACTTCGCTTACTTCAATACTTGCTTTGCTTTCAGCTTCAAAGTGATCTAGTTTTAGCTCATCGCCAACACTTACTTTGTATTGCTTTCCGCTGTGTTTGATAATAGCATACATTGCTTTTCCTTATAAATTGGTAGTACCATAAAGCACCGCAATAACGGATTTAAAAGCTTTAGTGGTTTAATAGAATTTTGATTTTACAAAATTTTTCTTTAATTTTTGATGAATTTAAGAAAGGATTTAGAGTTTGAGAAAAATCAAACTCTAAAAATTTAAAAGCCTAGATTTACTCCGCCACCTTCTTGGGTTTCATAATTTGCATCACGACCTATAGTATAACCATTTCCACTATTGCTACCAATTAAAGGTCTACAAATATCGCCTACTTTTACACTACCTTCTGTGATTTTTGCATAAGAAAGTTTAGGGCTTGTGCGAGTGATTTCAATACTTCCTGTTTTGCTTTCTACTCTTCCTGTATTTTCTTTTGTATAAGCATCTTTTATAACCTTCCCAAGAGCAAAACATTCATAAATATCACCTTGATTTAAGCTTTGAGAAAATACTACTTCATTGTTTTCAACGCTTGCAACTTTCAAAGGATAAATTGCATTTAAAATATCTCCTGCAATACGATTTGCAATTTGTTTGAGTGCAGCTTCATTGGCACTAAGGCTATCGTCTTTAATGCTAACTTTCATACTTAAAGTATTAGAAAATTTAATTTGTCTTGTAGCAAATAAAAACACGCGATAATCTACGATAACTTCAATTTCAGTTTTGCTTTTTCCTGTTAAATTGCTTGTTTTTTGCTTACCTTCAAGTCCTGAAATAGAAAACAATAAAATATAATCTGTTGCTAACACATTTTTAAGTTTATAAACTTCATCACTAGCTGCGTCGCCACTTTTGATTAAAGCTTTTTCCATTTCATAATAGCCACTAGAATCACGGTCTAAAACATTAAATTTACGACTTTGCAATAAATCAGAAATGATTTTTTGTTGCAAAGCTGAGCCTATACCTCTTTTTGCAACATCTGGAGTAGAATCAAAAACAGTAATACTTCTTCTATTATCTGCACTTAAACCTGGAGCTTGATACTTTTTTGTTGTTGTGGTTTTAAAAATCGTTACATTGGCTGTATATTTACCATTTACATCTTGTTCAACACTATTGATTTCATAAGTATCGGCTCTACCTTTGGTGGCTTTTGAAATTTGCTCGCTGTAATTATCTTGTATGTTTGAACCTGAATTATCAGTTGAAACGCTAGTGTTAGATTTCTTAAGAGAATTGATGCTTACTCCGCTCATTTTTCCTATAGCTTCTATAATGGCATTGTTTATCGCATCTTCCCTAGTCAAGCCTGTGCCTTCGCCTGTGCTTGATTTTGTTGAAGTTGTGGTTATAACTTTAGCATTAAGACTTAGACTTAAAAATAAGCCTAAAAAAAGAATTTTAATTATTTTCATCTTTTACCTTTAAAAATCATCCATGCTATTTACAACATTAGAGCTTCTTTGTATGCTAGAAGATTTTTTAGCTTCATTTTTTGTTGTATTTGACTTTGAATTTAAAGCCTCATTTGTGTTAGCTAAATTTTCATAAGAATAAAATCTCACAGCTCCTACATATTCAATACCATTTTCACTTGTATAGCTCCATTTTTTAAGAGTACGAATACCACGAATTTTACCGCTTGCACTTGCTTTTATTTTACTACTTACTTTGTCAATAATATTTGTTATGTTTTGAGTTTGTTCTTGAGTGGAACTATCATTAACATTAATACTTTGTTTGATAATTTCCTCGTAAGTATCACCAGTTGTTCTTTCATCTTTAAGACTTAAATTTGTATTAATAAACTCTATAATAGCAGCATCAGCCATAGTAAGTGCTGTTTCTTTGGCTCTATCTTCTAAAATATTTGTTTTTTTAGCATTGCTAGGATCTGCTACATAACCCCAGTTTCCATAACTTAAAATAATAGGCGCACCATTTTCATCATAAACTAAGCGAATTCCATATTCATTTAAAAAGCCTTTTGTATCTTTTGGCAGATACTCACTTATTGCCTTGCCTTTACCCTTAATAGCACTCTGTCTTGCTAGTGCCATATCTTTTGCTAATTGGCGAGTTTTATTGGAAATAACAGCAATAACACCTACATCATACTCACCTCTTCTTTGTGTAACTATAGTTTGCACAGGAACAAGTCCACTCATAGAACCTATGGCATTTGTCATAGTTTTATTAAGAAATTCTTGCTTTAATAAAGTCTTTTTTCTGTCTTCGCTTAAAGAATTTGTATCTATACCTAAATCTTTTAATGCCTTATCAAGCTGAGCACCAGCTAATTGTGTAAGTTTATTTAAAATTTGATCAACCTTATCACCTTTTGGCAATTCATCAAATTCCTTAGCATTAGTAGAATTATCTGCTTCATAATTTTGAATCTTGCTTGTAGCAATTCTTCCAAAAGCATCTCTTATAAATTCGCTTTGTAAATTTAACATTGCTTTTTGATAAGCATTTTGTAAAGCTTGTGCAAATTGTGGATCAGTATCATTTACAGCAACAGTACTTTTTCCCGTATAAAAAGTTTTTCCATCTTTGGTTATACCATATTCTATACCGAAATTATCGGCAAATTCTTCAAAAAAATCTTCAATTGATTTTGGGGTAATATCCTTAGTACTTGCATCAGACATTTCATTTTGAGTATTTATATCTTGTTGTGTAATTTCTACAGGCTGGGAACCTTGTGCATAAAGTAAACTTGCCATAACTAAAGAGCCAATAAATAATATTTTTTTCATTTCATATCCTTTTAAAAATCATAAAAAAAGCTCAAGCTAAACACTTGAGCTAAAAATTTTATTCATAAATTAATTTTTATTTTACCAAGTAACTGATTTACTAGAACCAGTTTTATCAATAGTTTGCTCATCTTCCCAATAAACTAAACCTGATGTTAAATCAGTAAGTCTTAGTAAGAAAAAGTATTCTACTTGAGTTTTACCATTGCTAAGTTTTACATTATCTTGTCTAATTTTACCCGCAAGAGAAAAATCAGGCGATACCAATGTCCCTTTTTTTGCTATGGTTTTTTGATTAAACTCATCATTATCTCTTAATTCTCTTACATCTTCACTCATGCTATCAAGCGCTCCGCCTGCAGCAACTGCCGAAGTTAGAACAAATTTACCTGATTTTCTTAATGCAGAAGTGATTTTTGCGGTGAGTTTTTCAGTATCGATTCTTTGCGGGGTATCATTCACAACCCTACCAATAGCAATAACCTTTCTTGTACCTGGTTTAATATTTGCAAAAGCAGGATCGCTTAACATACTATTTATCATAGTTTCAGCTGCACTTTCAAAATCTTGTCTATCAAGACCCAAGGTTAAAGCATCGCCTTTTTTTACCTGACTTGCCTTTCCATCTGTATAAGCTGTTTGCGCACAACCACTAAAAAGCAAAGCTCCAATAAGAGCTGTTCCTAAAATTTTTGTTTTTTTCATGATTTATCCTTCCTAAAATGAGATTAATTTTTTGCTTTAATTTCTAATCTAAAATCCTTCGCTCTTGTATCAGATGCAAGTTTACGAAGAATTACCTCTTGTCCTGCTGGAATTCTAAGGGCTTGATAATCCTCATTTAAAACATCTCTTAGCACAAAACCATCTTTATCTAACCAATCTACTTTATAAATTACATCTTTAGCAAAAGTACTGCGTAAAATCACTTCAAATTCTAAATAACCATTGCTATTTATACGCTTTTGAAATTGTTTTACTAAACTTTTTGGTAAATTTGAACCTAAAATTACAGTATTTTGATTTGAATTTATTTGATAACTTGGTGCACAAGCACTAAGTAAAAACATTAAAATAAATAAAATAATTTTTTTCATCTTTTAGCCTTATTTTTCCATGATAGCAACACTTGCAGGTAAATACGGAGCAAAAGAACGCACTACAACAAGAGCATTTTTATTTTTATCCAATGATTTTTGAAACAAAATATTGCCTTGTGGATCTTTGATTTCTAAATTTCCGTCGTTTTCTATTGTTGCTATGGCAATACTTTTTGGTAAACCTCTCCAAGAACGCACATCAGCTTTGTTGGTTGCAGCAGTTGCTACTGCTGTTGCAAGACTTAGCCATCCACCTGTAGAGTCATTATTTGCAACAGCTACATTTAAAGTGGTTTTAATTATAGTTTGAGCTAAGGCTTTAGCAATCATTGCAGGCATATTTATTTTAAATTCAGTAGCGACAATATTGTCTAAATCTACAAAATCATTTGTATTTTGACCATTTATATTTAAATTTGCAAAAGAAGCTTCCCTTTTTTTCAAGGTTTGTAAAGCAATATTTGTGCTAATAATTTTTTTATCCACTATAAAAGGTAAGGTTAAAGCAAATTCATCCTTAACTACACCAAATCCATTTTCATAAACTACAAAAACATATTTTTTAGCTTTTTTGACTTTTATTTTTGTGGCATATTCTTTAAAAATTTTAGCCTCTTTTTTGATAGTTTTATTTTTTGGATAAATAATAGCTACTTCTCTAAATAAATCTGCAGCTTTTCTATAATCTTTATCCATAAAGAAAAATATTGAAGCAAGATAAGTCGCATAAGGATTTATGAAATTTTTTGTTGTATCAAACTCTTTAAATAAGTTATCGTATTGTGCTTCTATAACTTTTGAGTTTTCATTCATATTTTTATCATAATTTTTATCTTCTTTTGCCTTATCTAAATCAGCACGATTTTTCTCAATTTCTTTAGCAAAATATTCTTTTGCCTTATCTTGACGCATTAAAGCACGATTAAACTCAACTCTTGCATTTTCATAATCATCTTCTTCCATATAGTTTAGAGCTTTATATATATTAACCATAATTCTTTCATATAAAGAACCATCATAATCAACTATAGTATCATTAAGCAAGGTTGTACCAACAAATTTAGCTGCTTTAGAGCCTACATTTTCTAAATCCACATCATATTTATAAGATTCTTCCACAGCATCAAAAAATACATTACTTTTGTTAAAATCACCACAATTTCTAGCAATCAAACCTGCATTTAATCCTGTATAAATGACATCATCATTTTTTTTAATTTTTTCTAAATTTTGATTGAAAAAATCATCACCACAATATTTTTGTGTTAAAGCATTTTCAAATGTTGTATTTTGTTTAACCTGATTAACACAAGCTGTTAAAAAAAGGCAAACAATACCTGAAAAAATCAACCCAACTTTTATCTTCATTAAATTCCTTTCTTAAAGAAAATTAAAAATGAATATTATAGCGTAGTATATACTTAAAAACTAATGAAAAAATTTTCACCCTAGGAGAAAAACCTAGGGTTTGATTTAAATAAGCATAGGAGCTAATACAAAGCCTAATGCTACAGCAATTGCAATAGCTAAAACTCCTGGTATAAAGAAAGAGTGATTAAATATAAATTTACCAATTCTAGTCGTTCCTGTATCATCCATTTGCACAGCGCCAAGTAAGGTTGGATAAGTTGGAAGCACAAAAAGTGCTGAAACTGCTGCAAAACAAGCTACAAGCATATAAGAATCATGCGGATTTGTTGCTGAAATTCCTAAAGCGGTGATAATTACAGGTACAATGGCCTTTGCGGTTGCTGCTTGAGAATATAAAAGCATACTTGCAAAGAAAAATGCAACTGCTAACATAGCAGGGGTTTGTTTAACCCAGTCGCCTGCTACTTCTTTAATAGAAGCTTCGTGTCCTGCAACAAAAGTATTTCCAAGCCATGCTACACCAAAAACACAAACACAAGCAGTCATACCACTTTTAAATACACTGGTATCAAGAATTTTACCTGGTTCAACTTTACAAAGCCAAGTGATCAAAGTTGCTGCAGTAAGTAAAAAGCTCATAATAGCTGCATCTCTTGGAACCACAACAGGATCAATCCATTTAATATTACTTGAAATTGCAGTTGCATAAAGTACAACTGCCAAAACAGTGATCAAGAAAATTCCTACTGAAAGTTTAGCACCTGGTTTATCTTCACCATGTAAAATAGCTCCTGCATCTTTAACAAGTCCTGCTTTTAAGCGTTCTTGATAAACGCTATCTTTGCTTAAATCCATAGGAGTGATTAAACTCACTATAAAAGCTGTAAGCATACAAGCTATAAAAGTTGTACCGATCCAAATTCCAATTAAAGTTGGATAATTCCATCCAAGTGGCTCTAAAACGCCGCTCATATAAACCACAGCTGCACTTACAGGAGAAGCAGTGATTCCAATTTGCGAAGAAACAACCATTAATGAAAGTGGAACACTAGGTTTTATGTTTTGAGATTTTGCAACATCAACTACAACAGGCATTAAAGAAAATACTGCATTTCCTGTTCCTGCTAAGATTGTAAGCAACCATCCACAAGCTGGAGCTAAATAATTTATAAATTTAGGGCTTGATCTTAAAATTTTTTCTGTCACCCTTACCATATAATCAAGTCCACCTGCTTGTTGCATAGCAGAAATTGCTGCAATAGCTGCAGCAATAATTAAAATAACATCCCAAGGAATATTACCAGGTTTCATACCTAAAACAAGTCCTAGTATAACTACACCCAATCCTCCAGCATAACCTATAGCAATACCGCCTAGGCGAATACCGATAAAAATTGCCCCAAGAAGGACGATTACTTGCAAAATTATCATTATATCCATATTAAATCCTAAAATGCTATTTTTTAGCTTCCATGTGAGGATTTAGCATATTTGATGGTGTTAAAATTTCATCAATTTGTTCTTTACTTAAAAGCCCTCTTTCAAGCGCAATATCAGCCACTCTTTTTCCAGTGTTCATTGCCTCTTTAGCTATAGAAGCTGAATTTTCATAACCAATATAAGGATTTAAAGCTGTTACTATACCTACTGAATTATAGACAAAGTCTGAACAAATTTTTTCATTTGCAGTAATACCATCTATACATTTATCAGCTAAAGTATACATTGCTTTTTCTAGCATTACAATAGAATTAAATAAGCTATATGCTGCAACTGGTTCAAAAACATTAAGTTGTAATTGTCCACCCTCGCAAGCAAAAGTTACAGTTACATCTGCTCCAATAACAAAATAACAAACTTGATTAACTACTTCAGGAATAACAGGATTTACCTTACCTGGCATGATAGAACTACCTGGTTGCATTTTTGGAAGATTAATCTCATTAAGACCACATTTTGGACCACTACTTAAAAGTCTTAAGTCATTACATACTTTAGAAAGTTTTGTTGCAACACGTTTTAAAACACCTGAAATTTGTACATAAGCTCCCGTATCTTGAGTCGCCTCGATCAAATCCTCAGCCACAGTATATTCAAAACCTGTCACTTCTCTTATTTTTCTTTCTACAACCTTCGGATAATCAGGATGAGAATTAATTCCCGTTCCAATAGCAGTTCCACCCAAATTGATCTCTAAAATCAATTTTCTAGCTTCTAATACTCTTTGTATATCTTCACCTATCATTACGGCAAAAGTTTTAAATTCACGACCTAAAGTCATAGGTACAGCATCTTGCAGTTGGGTTCTACCCATTTTAAGAACATCTTTAAATTCTTCAGCTTTTCTCTCATAAGCTTTTTTCAGATGCTCCATAGCTTTTGCCAAATCACTTAAATAATCATGCAAGGCAAGGTGTAAAGCTGTAGGATAAGCATCATTAGTACTTTGGCTTAAATTAACATGATCATTTGGATGAAGATATTGGTATTCACCTTTTTTATGACCCATAAGTTCAAGTCCTATGTTTGCTATAACTTCATTAGCATTCATATTTGTACTTGTTCCAGCACCTCCTTGGATCATATCTACTACAAATTGATCATAATACCCGCCTTCTAAAATTTTATCACACGCTTTAATAATCGCATCTTGGATATTTTTATCCAAAAGACCTAATTCATGATTTGCCATAGCTGCAGCTTTTTTTACTCTAGCCAAAGCTCTAACAAAGCGAGGAAAATCTTTTAATCTATCATGAGAAATATCAAAATTTTCAACAGCTCTAAAAGTTTGCACTCCATAATAAACCTCATCAGAGATTTCCAATTCCCCAATAAAATCATGTTCTTTTCTTGTTCCCATTTTGAACCTTTCATAAAAAGTATTTTAATTTAAAATCAAAAATTTTTGATTTAAATCATAAAATAATGATATTGCATTTTTAGTTAATAATTGGTTAATAATTAAAATACTTTCAAAATATAATAAATTAAGTATTTTTATATCCTAAATTATGTCTTTATATTTAATTTTTATTAATATAAAAAATTTTATTTACTTCAAAAAAAATTAATATATTTTTGCAAGCTTTTTTTGCTAGAATAAAATTTTTAATAATTTAAATAATTAGGGATAACATGGAAGAAATTACAATAAACATAGATAAGATTAAAATAAATGATGACTGGAAAGAATTTTTAAGAGACGAATTTCAAAAAAAATATTTTCTAGAAATCAAAAAACAATACCTAAATGCGATTGATCAAAATATAATTATTTATCCGCCTGCAAATTTAATCTTTAATGCTTTTAATTTATGTCCCTTAAAAGAAATTAAAATTATTATCCTAGGACAAGATCCCTATCATCAACCAAACCAAGCAATGGGGCTTAGTTTTTCGGTTCCAAAAAATGTAAAAATCCCACCAAGTCTTAATAATATTTTTAAAGAATTGCAAAATGATTTAAACATCGCTCCAGCAAAAAGCGGAGATTTAAGCTCTTGGGCAAAACAAGGAGTTTTGCTCTTAAATTCTATTCTTAGCGTTGAAGCAAATAAAGCAGCTAGTCATAGTTCGTGGGGTTGGCAAGAATTTAGTGATGCTATAATACATAAATTAAGCAATGAAAAATCAGGGCTTGTTTTTATGCTTTGGGGAAATTACGCAAAAAGCAAGGAGATTTTGATTGATAATGCTAAGCATTTGATTTTAAAAGCAGCTCACCCAAGCCCTTTAGCTAGAACAGGATTTTTAGGTTGTAAACATTTTTCAAAGGCTAATAAATTTTTAAAAAAAGTTGGTAAAATTCCTGTAGATTGGAAAATAGTTTAAAAAATTATTTTAAATTTTAATAAAAATATTAAAATATATTTATTTATTTAAAAATAAATCGTATTTCTATGAAATATATTATAATAAAACAACTCAAAAATTAATTTTTAAGGAGAAAAATGAAAACCATTGGTATTATAGGCGGAATGAGTTTTGAAAGTACTATTACTTATTATAAAACAATAAATCAAGCTATAAATGATAAATTAAAATCTTTAAATTCTGCAAAAATTTTACTTTACAGTGTTAATTTTGAAGAAATAGAAAATTTACAAAGCCAAGATAAATGGCAAGAAGCTGCGCAAATTTTAACTCAGTGTGCTAAAAAATTAGAACTTGCAGGGGCTAGTTTTATAATAATTGCAACTAATACTATGCATAAGGTTTTTGATGAAATTCAACAAAACATAAATATCCCTATTTTGCATATTGCAAAAAGCTCTGCTAAGGCTTTAAAACAAGAAAACATACAAAAAATTGGTTTATTGGGTACTAAATACACAATGACTCAGGATTTTTATAAAAAAATGCTTATTGAAGAAAATATTAGCGTTATTATTCCTAGCGATGAAGATATAAAAATCGTTAATGATATTATTTTTAATGAGCTTTGCAAGGGTAAAATCAAGCAAGAATCTAAAGAAAAATATTTAAATATTATAAAAAAATTACAAGAAAAAGGTGCAAAGGGAGTGCTTTTAGCTTGCACTGAAATTGGTTTATTAATATCCAAAAATGATACAAATATCAAAATTTTTGACACAAGCCTTATTCACGCCCTTGATGCTGCTAATGAAGCTTTAAAAGATTTATGATTAAAAGATGCCCAAAAGTGGGCAAATTGCAATATTTTGAAAAGATTTATACTTATATCGGTTTAAATCTTATCTTGCTTTATAGTTTGCTATCTTTTTCTAATTGATTGATATTTAGCATTATAAATTTATAGCTTAGATAAATTACTAAAGGCCAAGTCAATAAAAACAAAGCATGTAACATTTTTTCTCCTTAATATGCGTGATCATCGTTTGCGATTTCTTCGCGTGTGATTTTTACCTTATCCATTGCATTCCAAACATAGATAATATAAGCTAAAACAAAAGGTACAAGCAAAGACACATAAGCCATGACGCTTAGAGTATAATAGCTTGAACTTGCATTTTTTAAAGTTAAAGAACTTTGTAAATCACTTAAAGATGGGTAAAAAGCACTTTGACCTAAACCAATACTTGATAATAAAGCAAAAACTATTAAAACCGTTCCAAGTCCTAAAGTAAAAATAGCCTTAGAGCAACCTTTTGCTCCTTGAACCATACCTAAAAGCACTAAAATCACACCAATAACAAGCAAAACAGCAAAAATCATTTGATTTAAGAAATTATATAAATATAAATTCGCACTCATGCTTACAACTCCATTGATATCTACACTAAAACCATCTTTTAAGAAAATCCACGCTAAAAAACCTAAGAAAAAAGGTAAAAATAGAATGCTATTGATCATAAGTTTTTTCATAGCTCTTATTTTGATATTCTCATCATTGATATTGTTCATAAAATACGCTGCGCCTAAAAGCCTTGCTAAAAATACCAAAGCTAAGCCTAAGAGATAATTAAAAGGATTGAGTAAAAGCTCTAAGCCGTGCAAAGGATTTTGCCAAGAAACAAAATTATGCTCATTTAAGATAAATTCGGAACCGCTAAAAAAGCTACTTACTGCAACTCCGATTAAAAACACACCTAAATAGCCATTAATTTTAAGAAAAATTTCATAGGTTTTAGAGCCATAAACATTATTTTCTTTTTTACGATACTCATAAGCCACAGCTTGTAAAATAAAACAAAATAAAATACAAAGCCAAGCCCAATAAGCTCCGCCAAAACTTGTACTATAAAAAAGTGGAAAAGCTGCAAAAGCAGCTCCGCCAAAAAGTACGAGAGTTGTAAAACCAAGCTCCCATTTACGCCCTAAAGAATTGACTAGCATGGTTTTTTCAAGCTCATCCTTGCTAAGCTCATCGATTAAAGTTTGTCCACCTTGGACAAAAAACATAAAAACTAAAAGTCCGCCGAGCAAACTTAAAATCAACCACCAATAAATTTGCAAACCTTCGAGTTCTAAACCAAAAAACATCATTTTTCTCCTTTGCCCATAAGTGGAGTATGCTCTGCATGTGCGTCAAAACCTTTTTTAATCTGAGTAAGTATGATTTTAACTTCTGCAATCAATAAGGCTGTAAAAAGTACTGCAAAAATCCAAAATGAAATTTGAACATTGACTTTTCCAAGTTGCGTTGCTGCGATATGTACAGGAAGTAAGTCTTGAATTGCCCAAGGTTGTCTGCCTACTTCAGCAACAATCCAGCCTGCTTCAGCGGCGATATAACCCAATGGAATGGATAATAAACATACCCAAAGTACTTTTCTAAATTTCTCAATATCATTTGCCATAGTAAGATAAAGAGTAACGATGAAAAGTAAAAAGAAAAAACTTCCCAAAGCAACCATGATATGAAAGCTATAAAAAGTTAAAGCCACAGGCGGAATAGTATCGCTTGGTTTTTCTAGATATCCATAGCCAAAATCTTTAAAATGAGTTTCTAAAATAGATTTGTGATTTGCCATAGCTATTGTATCATTGTTTTCTTTAGCAAGCTTATAGTCTTTTAGAGCTTGTATAGCGATTTTTCCTCTATCGATACGATTTTGCATAGGTTCTATACCTTTGCTTTCATTTCCATAGATTAAATCTTCAATTCCTGGTACAAAAGAATTTGGATCACGGTTTCCTAATATAGAAAGAGCGTAAGGTATAGTAATGTCAAATAAAAACACACTTTCGTTATTATCTATGGTTTTTTTAGGGTTTAAGATTCCAAAAGGTACAAGTCCTGCACGATGTTCACCTTGATAAACCCCTTCCATAGCTGCAAGTTTCATAGGTTGAGTTTGAGTTACACGGTAAGCACTTTCATCTCCGCTGAAAAACAAAAAGATTGAACAAACCAAACCAAAACTAGCTCCTACAACTAAGCTTTTTTTAGCCTCGATAATATGGCGTCCCTTTAACATAAACCAAGCTGAAATTCCTATTACAAATAAAGCTGAAATCACATAACCACTGCCTATGGTATGTAAAAATTTTGAAATAGCCACAGGAGAAAGTGCTACTTCAAAAAAGCTTTGCATTTCATTTCTTGCTGTATCAGGGTTAAAGCTCATTCCTACAGGATATTGCATCCAACCATTTGCCACTAAAATCCAAAAAGCAGAAAGATTACTTCCTATAGCCACACACCAAGTTGAAAGTAAGTGAAAACCCTTACTTACTTTATCCCAGCCAAAAAACATAACTGCAAAAAAAGTAGCCTCTAAAAAAAATGCCATAATACCTTCAATCGCCAAAGGTGCACCAAAAATATCTCCCACAAACCAGCTATAATTTGCCCAGTTTGTTCCAAATTCAAATTCCATTATAATACCTGTAGCTACACCGATAGCAAAATTTATAGCAAATAATGAAAGCCAAAATTTGGTGATTTTTTTCCATCTTTCATTTTTAGTTTTTACATAGATAGTCTCCATGATAGCAATGATAAAAGATAAGCCTAAGGTTAAAGGCACAAACAAAAAATGATAAAGTGCAGTTAAAGCAAACTGCGCTCTTGACCAATCAACGCTATTAAGTTCGTTCATTTATTTTCCTTCGAGTGTAAGATTTTTGAGTACAAAAGTGCTTTTTTCTTTGTCGCTTTTAAAAATAGAATTAAAATTTACATCAAAAACAAAAAGTTTTAAAATCACAAACATAACAAAAAGTTTGATAAAGATAATTTTCCAAAGGGTCTTTCCAAGAGTTAAATTTTTAAAACCTTCTTTGTAAAAATTAAAAATTTGAGAAATACTAAAATATAAGTGTTTAAGATGCATGTAAATTCTACCTTTAAAAACAACAAAATAAAACATTTTAAGAAGCGGAAAATTATAATGAAAATTATGTTATTATTTTCTTAAAAAATTTAAATACATAATCAAGGTTTTTAATGCAAAAAATTAAAGTTTTTATTTTTTTTATGATTTTTTTCTTTAATGCATGTTCTTCTAAATTTTGAAAATGTAAATCCTTTGGGGCGTTCATTTGGAGAATTTGAAGATACTAATTCTTTTTCTTTAAAACTAGGACTTGAACCTATTTTTCCTACTAATCAAGAAATTCCAAGTTTAATTAGCAATGCTGATTTAGTACTTATTACTCCTATTTACCCCACCTTTAACTAGTAGCATCAACAATAATGCAATAAGACAACTTGCAAGTGGAGCAAACCCCTTAGATATCTTAATGATACAAGAAATAGGAACTTTACTAAGAATAGCCACTCCAACAGGACGCCATGTGCAACAAGATGGAACGCCTATTGATGAATATGAGTAGAATTTGAGGACTCTTTCAAGACCTGATAGGGTTTTTATTTATTATTCTCGCGTTGATGTAGGAGCTAATCGTGTAAATTTAGCTATAGTTTCAAGACCCATTATAGGAATTCGCGATGGAAGTGATGCTTTTTTCAATATCTATGTTTTAGCCAATGAAGGAACAGATGTAGGAGCAATTATCACAGCCCATAAATACACATTTTGTAAATATACCTCAAGTTAACTGGATGATAGCAGGGGATTTTAACCGTGATCCTTCTACTATAACAAATACAGTGGATAGAGGATTAGCAAATAAAATTAGAGTGGTTTTTCCAACTAGTGCAACTCAAGCAAACGGAGGGACTATTGATTATGCAATTACAGGAAATTTAAACAGACAACAAGCCTATACTCCACCACTTTTAGCTGTGATTTTGATGCTTGCAAGTTTAAGATCATTTTCCAGTTAATTTTAGAAAATTTTAGGACATTTAATATGAAAAAAATTGTTGCTTTATTTTTTATGTTTATAACTTTAGCCTTTGCAACTCCTACTGGAGATTTGAAAGATTTTACCAAAATGGTTTCTATAAGAAATTTAGAAACGGGAATTTTTTTAAGTGCCTTTAGAGATATCTCAAAAGATCCTATTGATCAAAATTGGAATATTAAAGAAATTGTTTTAAGCAATGAGTTAAAACAAAAAGATAAATTAGCTAATGAACTTCCTTTTGGTTATGTGCAATTTACAAATCCAAAAGAAAGCGATCTTTGTTTGACCATCCTAGAAGATGGAACCTTTGGAGCAAAATCTTGTCAAGATAATCTAAAAGATAGTAAACTAGAAACTGTATTTTCTATAATGCCAACAACAACTTCAGCTGTGCAAATTTGTTCTTTAGTTTTGGAATCTGATGAATGTATGGTAACTTTTTAATCCAAATATTCCTACACAAAAACGCTTTAGAATAGCCCCTTGCACCTTAGATCCTAATTTTTTATGAAGTAAACGAACTAATGATTATAACTCCACCTTTAACAGCTTCTACCCCTTTAGAATAAGATTTTTTCTTATTCTATTTTTATATTTATTTAATATTTATGATATTACAAAAATACACAAAATAATCAATAATAACACAATGTAATTTACTTTACTCTATAATTTTTTTATTTTAATTTAATTTTTTGTTACAATAAATTTATACATAAATAATTATCAAGGAGGAAAAATTGGAGCAAATTTTAACATGGCAACAAGTTTACGACCCTTTTTCAAACATTTGGCTAAGTGCTTTAGTGGCATTTTTACCTATACTATGTTTTTTAGTTTGTTTGGTTGTTTTAAAACTTAAAGGTTATCAAGCAGGTTTTTTAACTGTTATACTTGCTACTTTGGTAGCTTTATTTGCCTATAAAATGCCTTGGAATTTAGTGGGCGCAAGTTTTATTCAAGGCTTTACAAATGGTATGTGGCCTATAGCTTGGATTATCATTGCGGCAATCTTTCTTTACAAACTTTCTATCAAGTCGGGTTCTTTTGAAATCATTAAAAAAAGCGTGATGAGTATTACTCCAGATCATAGAATTCAAGTGATTTTAATAGGTTTTTGTTTTGGTTCATTTTTAGAGGGTGCTATAGGTTTTGGTGGCCCTGTGGCTATAACTGCTGCACTTTTAGTAGGACTTGGTTTGCGTCCTTTGCAAGCTGCAGGACTTTGTCTTATCGCAAATACCGCTCCTGTTGCTTTTGGTGCGGTGGGAATTCCTATTATTGCTATGGCAAATCTTGTCGGCATAGAACAGCATTCAGTTTCTGCCATGGTAGGTAGAATGCTAGTTCCTTTAAGTCTTACTATACCTTTTTTCATAGTTTTTTTAATGGATGGATTTAAAGGCGTTAAAGAAACTTTTCCAGCTATTTTAGTTGCGGCACTAAGTTTTACAACTACTCAATTTTTAAGCTCAAATCACTTAGGAGCAGAATTACCTGATATTATCTCAGCTGTAGTTTCTTTAGCGGTTACAACTGTATTTTTAAAATTTTGGAAACCAAAAAATATTTTTAGATTTGATAATGAAAGCAATTTCACTCAAGATAACACTCTAAGCTTTAATCAAATTTTAAAAGCTTGGTCGCCTTTTATTTTACTCATTGTTTGTATTATCATTTGGACACAACCTTGGTTTAAAGCTCTCTTTGATAAGGATGGAATTTTAAGCTATACAAGCATTACTTTACAATTTAGCAATATCACAACTGGAATTTTAAGCCCTTCTATCACAGGCATAGGAGAAGCTAAGCCTTTATCTTTGGCTTTAGGTATAGATTTAATCAATGGAAAAACCGTAGCTCAAGCAGGAACAGCGATTTTGCTTGCAGCTTTTTTAAGTATAGCTATTTTAAAAATCAAAGCTGAAGATGCAGCAGAATGCTTTTGGGCTACTTTAAAAGAAATGGCTATACCTTGTATCACCATAGGTTTAGTTGTGGCTTTTGCTTTTATTTCTAAAAATAGTGGTATGAGCACTACTTTAGGACTTGCTTTTGCACATACAGGTGATGCTTTTTCTTTCTTTTCACCAATCATTGGCTGGATAGGGGTATTTTTAACAGGCTCTGATACAAGTGCTAATTTACTTTTTGGAACCTTGCAACAAGTAAGTGCTCAAAAACTAGGTGTTAGTGAAGCTTTATTTTTAGCAGCTAATTCAGTAGGTGGGGTCGTTGGAAAGATGATCAGTCCACAAAGCATTGCTATAGCTTGCGCAGCAGTTGGGCTTGTAGGAAAAGAATCTGATCTTTTCAAATTCACATTAAAATATTCTGTAGCTTTTATTATTTTAATAGGAATTTGGACTTGCATTATAGCTTTTTTCTTACAAGAAATCATCCCTGAAGTTATAGTGAAATAATTAAAAAATTTAAGTTTTGCTTCAACAAATATTCGTTTTTAGAATATTTGTTGGAAAATTTACTTTGCTTTTATTTTTATAGGATTAGAATATTTATCCTAAATTATCCCAAAAGGAGAGATCATGAAAAAGGTGTATTTTTACGCCACATGCTTAGGAAGTGCTGCTATGCAACAAAGCGTTTTAAATGCAATAAAACTTTTAAGGCGTGAAGGTATTGAAGTGATTTTTAAAAAAAATCAAACCTGTTGCGCTCAACCTTCTTTTAACTCAGGTTATTTCGATGAAAGTCGTGAGATTGCTTTATATAATGTGGATTTATTTGATAAAGATTACCCCATCGTTGTGCCAAGCGGATCTTGTGCGGGTATGATGAGTCATGACTATAAAGAACTTTTTAAAAACAAACCTGAATTTTCTAAAGTCAAAGATTTTAGCTCTAGAGTCATAGAACTTTCACAATACCTTGATGAAGTTTTAAAAGTAGATTATGAAGATAAAGGTGCACCTATAAAAGTAACTTGGCATTCTAATTGCCATGCTTTAAGAGTGCAAAAAAGCATACAAGCGAGTAAAAATCTTATCAAAAAACTAAAAAATGTAGAATTAGTAGAACTTCAATACGAGGAAGAATGTTGTGGTTTTGGCGGAACTTTTTCAGTAAAAGAGCCTGAAATTTCAAATGCTATGGTAAGAAGTAAAATTAAAGATATACAAAATAGCGGTGCAAAATATCTCATCAGTGGCGATGGAGGTTGTCTTTTAAACATAGATGGCACAATGAAAAGAATGGGTTTAGATATAAAAGGCATACATTTATATGACTTTTTACTTAAACGCTTGGAAGGAGAAAGACTATGAGTCAAAAAATTCCTCACGAACAAATCGTTCAAATTAAACTCAATGACAAGCAAATGCAAGAAAATTTAATGACTGCCATGCATACTTTACAAAAAAATAGACTCAATGTTATTGATGCTAGATTTAAAGACTGGCAGGGTTTAAGAGCTAAAGCTAAACAAGCTAAAAACAATGCCTTAATGAGTTTAGAAGAAAGGCTTTTAGAATTTGAAAAAAATGCTACAAAAAATGGCATTAAAGTGCATTGGGCAAGTAGTGATGAAGATGTCTGTGAAATCGTCTATGAAATCATGAAAGAAAAAAATATTACCAAGCTTTTAAAAGGTAAATCTATGGCAAGCGAAGAAATAGGCCTAAATCACTACCTAGAAAAAAAAGGTTTAAAAGCTATAGAAACCGATCTTGGAGAGCTTATTTTACAGCTTAATGAAGAGCCTCCTTTACATATAGTTGTACCTGCTATACATAGAAACCGCCATGAAATCGGAGAAATTTTCAAAGAAAAATTAGGAGCGAATTTAGAAAACAATGAACCTGAAAGTTTAAATGCGGTAGCTAGAGAGCATTTAAGAAAAGATTTTGAAGGCTTAAAACTTGGACTTAGTGGGGTCAATTTTGCCATGTCAAGAGAAGGAGCTTTTTGGCTTATAGAAAATGAAGGAAACGGTAGAATGTGCACTACAGCACCTGATATTCATATCGCACTTTGCGGCATAGAAAAAGTCATGGAAAGCTTTGAAGATGCGGCTACTATGGTTTCTTTACTCACTCCTTCAGCCACAGGACAATTTATACCAACTTATAATAATATCATTACAGGCCCTAGAAAAAATGGGGATTTAGATGGTCCTAAAGAAGTGCATGTGATTTTATTTGATCACCATCGCTCTAAAATGTTAGCTCATGAGGATTATTATGAGGCTTTGCGTTGTATTCGATGTGGGGCTTGTATGAATTTTTGCCCTGTTTATGATCAAATCGGTGGACATGCCTATCAAACCACTTATCCAGGACCTATAGGAGAAGTAATCAGTCCTAATATTTTTGGTATAGATCATACAGGAGATATTTTAAATTTCTGTTCACTTTGTGGGCGTTGTTCTGAAGTTTGTCCAGTGCAAATTCCTTTGGCTGATCTTATTCGCAAATTAAGATGTGATAAAATAGGACAAGGTAAAAATCCACCTTTAGGAGCAAATAATGTTCATCACAATGCCTTAGAAGCCTTTGCTTTTAAACAATTTAAAAATATCGCAACCAATGGTAATAAATGGCGTTTTTCACTTTCAAAAGCACATTATTTTAACTGGACGGTACAAAATTTCGCAAGCGTTTTGCCTGTGATTAAAAAATGGTACGCTTTTAAAGAATTACCTCAAATTAAAATGGATCTTTATAAAGAAGTGCAAAAACTAGAAGGAGTAAGCTATGAGTAAAATCGATGAAATTTCAAGCAAAAGTAAAGCAAGTATTTTAGAACATCTTAAAAAAGCTTACAAAGAAACAACGTTCACACGCATTGAAAGTATAGATCCTGTAGAACATATCCAAACCACCCAAGATATGCTTGCAGAAATGAAGCAAAAAATGAGTGTTAATAAATACATTGTTGAAAATGCCACTAAAGATACCTTAGAAGAAAAAATCAATGAAATTATCGCAAAATATGGCTTTAAAAGTATGATTTATGGGCTGGATTTAAATTTAAATTTAGAACAAATCAAAGCAGAAAAAAAGATTTGCTTTGATAAAGAAATCGAAAATTTAAGATCTGAGGTTTTTCATAGTGATTTTTCCATCATTCATGCAAGAGCAGGGGTAAGCTCTCACGGAGTTGCACTTGTACCTTCAAGCAAAACTCAACCTAGAATGCTAAGCCTTGCACCTAAACTTTGTATAGTGCTACTTAAAAAAGAAAATGTTGTTAAGAGTCTTAGCGAGGCTTTAAATTTGGTAAAAAAAGAAAATGAAATCTTACCTACTAATATCTTATTTATAGCAGGGCCTTCAAGAACAGCAGATATAGAACTTGTCACTGTTTTTGGTGTTCATGGGCCACAAATTGCACATATTATTATTTACTGATTCTATACTAGAATCAGTAAGTCTTAATTTTTAATATTAATTATATATATTTTTTATATTATACAAATATAAATAAAATAAATAATTTTCAATTAATAATATTTTAATAAAATATAATATTTCACTCGAATATATGAAATTAATTTTAAATACAAAAATTAAAGAAGGTGCTTTTGGATAAACTAATTTCAACTTGGAATGAAAAATACAGTATTCATGACACAATGATTGACATTCAACACCAAAAACTTTTTGAACTTGCAGACAAGGTTGAAAGTGCTGTTTATAAATTTGTAAAACGAGAAGAACTCAAAGAAATTTTAATAGAACTTTTTAACTACATGAAAGAACATTTTAACAATGAAGAACAATACATGCATAAAATATCATTCATGATATGTCTTATCTTATGCAAAACATAAAAACCATCAATGATTTAAAAGAGAATCTTTACACAGTTTCTAAAAAATGGCTTTTAGAACATATACTCTATGAAGATATGAAAGTTGAACAATATAGAAGTTCTTCTTTAGATTCTGAAGATGATGGAAAGTAAGCTTTGAAGAAGTCAAAGAAGAAAAAGATGATGAAAATGCAGTTTATCTTTATACATGCGAATGCGTAGGACAAATGTATGATGTACCTTTTGGAATTCATCAAAAATTCAACTTAAGGGTGTAAAATTTAAATGTAAAAAATGTAAAGAAGCCATACAGTTTTATAAAAAATATTCAGAAAATTTCTAATTAACTATTTATGCGTTAAAATAATAAATAAAGTATAAGTTAGTCAAAGAAGGAAATTTAATGGATAAAAAATAAAATATTTTATTTTGGATAAATTTGACTATTCCTATCCTATACTAACCAAAGATACAAAATGCTCATTTTGTGAAAATTTTTTCCCAATAGAATATAGCTCAAACTTAAAAACAATAGAAAAAGAATGTCCATTTTTCAATAATAAAATGGACATTAAACTTAAAAACTAAGCCTTAGTTTTACTTACAATATTAATAATATTTGAAGCCACTTCATCAGCAAGCTCTAAATGAGAAGTAAAGCCTACACAAGAACAATTAATCTCGCCTAAAACATATTTATCATTGCCCTTTTCATCAGTATCTAAAATAAAATCAGCCGTCCAAATCAATGGTAAGTCGTAATTGCCTAATCTTTCCCTTACCTTAGGAAGCTCGCCTAAAAACATATCCACCAAAGTTTTCCAATCTTCTGGCTTATCATAACGATATTTTGCCCCACTAAAAAGCGTAGCAGAAAAAGCATCGGCATCTTCGGCTGGTTTTTTATGTACTACATTTACAGGAGTGTTATAAAGCATTAAAAGTCTGATTTCACCTTCTTTAATGCGCGGTAAAAAAGTCATATCCACAAGCATACCATTATCACCTATGATATATTGCTCACAAAAATCCATAAATTCCCCAAGCTCTCTATGTTCTACATGATTATCCTTAGCTTCCGTACACTTGATTTTTGTGTTTAAAGGCAAACTATCTCCACTAACGCTACCCTCTACACTCACACGCCAAATTCCCTCTCCTGTAGAGCCACGATTTTGCTTTAAAACCCTTTCACCTTTAGCCAAACTTTTTGGAAAATTTTCTTTAAAAGTCTTAATATCATAGTAAGCATAAGTATCGCTTGGAACAAGATCAGTATCTGCTAATTTTGTAAGTGCATCTTTAGCACCATAACCTATCATAGCATCAGGATGAGGCATACCTACAAGCTTATCAGCACAAAGTTTTCTTAACATATCAAAATACTCATTTTCTTCTTTAAGATTGCCAGGATTGATGCGAGAAACATAACCATCAAAATTTTCTTTCACATATTTGTAAATTTCATCTTTTTTACTCACTTCAAAAAAAATCACCTCAGCATTCCAACCCTTAGCTTTTAAGGCATTTACCATAGGTATAGTATCTTTTCTATAACCATCTTCACCTTTATCACTCCCACCTTTAACTTCAAAAAAAACAATATTTTTTTTCATTATTTTACTCCTTATCTAAAATATAAATAATTATTGCATAAAAATATTACAAAAATTAAATAAAAATATTTATATATTTTATCTAGCGTTTATAAAACTGCTATTAGTCTTATAAGCGGTTTCGATTAAGCTTTTACTTATCAAGCTTGATACTTGTCCTTCTAGGCGGTTAAGAAATTTATCAATCTTATCTTCTTCTTTCCAAACAGGATTTGAAACATTAATAAGTTTTTCAAGCTCCTTTTTAGCACTTTCATAATTACTAAGCTCATCTATAAGACCAAGCTCTTTAGCCTTGGCAGCTAAAAACACTCTTGCATTTGCCCATTGATCTTTTTTGTTAAGATCTAATGCTCTTTCCTTAGCAACAAAACCCGTAAAAAGATCATAACTTTGATCAATTAAACCCTGTAAAAAATTTCTTTCATTCTCATTCCAAGCTCTTGCAAAAGTTCCAGCACTTTTAAATTCACCCGCTTGAATAGTTTGTTCTTTAATACCGAGTTTATTAGCCAATCCACTTAAATCAGCTCCTTGCATAATCACACCAATAGAGCCTATAAAACTTGCCGGATTGGCTAAAATTTTATTGGCTCCAACTCCTGCTAAATAACTTCCACTTGCCATAGTTCCGCTTGCATAAACAAGCACAGGCTTTTTAATTTTTAAATCCTTTATAGCTAGAGCTAGTTCCATACTAGGAGCAAAAGCTCCACCAGGAGAGTCTATAACAAAAAGCACTCCTTTGATATTGCTATCATTTTTAGCGTTGATAATTTTTTCCAAAACTGCAGAGCTGTCAAAAATTTCACCCTTTAAATCAATGCGTTCTAAATTTGCAAGATTGGAGCTTGAATTTGCACTAGGCATTAAAATCCATATAACAATCAACAGTAAAACAAAGGTTTTAAAATAAGTATTGATAAATTTTATACCGCATCCTAAAGCCTTAAAAAATGATTTTAAAATTTGCATTCTTTTCCTTTTATAAATAATTTATCCACTTCCTTAGCATTTAAAATAAACTGCAAAGGAGCTTGCTTTTTATCACATTCTCCTAGCTCAAATACGCTAAAATCAGCAATTTTACCTTTTTTAAGCTCTCCTAAATTTAAATTTAAAGCCTTTGCGGGATAAAGTGTTACCATTTGCAAAAGCTTAGAGGCTAACTCTAATAAATCAAAATTCTTATGTATAAGTAAATTCGCGCGCATTTCATCAAGTAAGGATAATGAAATATTTGAGCTAAGTCCATCGGTTCCTAAATGGATATTTAATCCACTTTTTAAAGCCATTTTTAAATCTAAGCTTTTTTGACTTAAAAGGCGATTTGAAAATGCGCAATGTGTAATAGAATGTAAATTTTTATCTAACCATTCGTATTCTTTTAGATAAACACAATGTGTAAAAAGAGTCCTTACTCCTTTAAAGAGTTTAGCAAAATCCTTTGGTGTATAAAGAGGCTTAGGATGAAGTGTAAAATTTTCAAGCCATTTTTTAAAACCCCCTTTAGACTCTCTAAGCCAGATATTTTCAGTCTTACTTTCTAAAAAATGCGTACTAACTAGTAAATTTTGCTTTTTAGCTAAATCAAGAGCAAAATAAGCCAAACTAGGATGAGTTGAATAAGGAGAATGAATCGAAATTGCTGGAATAAAAAAATCATTTTTAAATTTCAAAGAATTTTCAAATCTTTTTAAAAATTCTTGTTTTTTATCTTCAACTTGATTTTCATTTGTACCCAAAATTTCATTAAAAAATACTATACGCATACCCTTTTGACTAGCCTTTAAACAAGGATCTAAATCACTCCCAAAACTTGAAATTTCACCTATAGTGCCTATACCGCTTTTTTGCATTTTTTTAATGCTTTGAAATATTAATTCTTCTTTGGCCTGCGCATTTAACATGGAACGAGAATTTATAACACTTTTAAGCCAAGTTAAAAATTCTCCAAAATGCAAAGTTGTTGAATTTGCACTAAATTCTAAGTGTGTGTGAGGATTTATAAAAGTAGGTAAAATAACCGAATTTTTAGGTGTTTTGATGATTTTAGCCTTAGGATATTTTTTTCTTAAATTATCCAATTTACCTAATTCTAAAATTTTATCTTCAAAAACAAAGGCTTGATTTTCTAGTATCGTAAAATCTTCATCACATAAAAAAAGATATCTTGCAGCAGCTATAAACACGATTTTCCTTTCAAAAATTACATTGTAGCAAAAATTTATTTTTAAAATGTTATAATATAAGGTTAAAAATAAATTTTTAAGGTTAAATCCATGAAAATAATGATTATCCAAGGCCCAAATGTTAATATGCTTGGCGTAAGAGAAGTGGGAATTTATGGCGCTATGAAAATGGAGCAAATTCATGAGCAAATGAAAATAGCTGCCGCTCAAAGCAATGTAGAACTTGACTTTTTCCAAAGTAATTTTGAAGGTGAAATCGTAGACAAAATTCAAGAATGCCTTGGAACAGTTGATGGAATTATTATCAATGCAGCAGGCTATACTCATACTTCAATAGCTATTCGAGATGCTATTGCAGCAGTAGCTTTGCCTACAATTGAAGTGCATATTAGCAATGTTTATCGCAGAGAAGAATTTCGCCAAAAAAGTCTTATAGCGCCTGTATGCTCTGGAACTATTGTTGGTTTTGGTCCTTTTGGCTATCACTTGGCTTTAATGGGCGTAATTCAAATTTGCGAACAAATAAAAAATTTGCACGCAATGCAACAAGCACAACAAACAAATAAATAATAATGCTAAAAATTCAAGGAGTAAAACACTTTGAAAAAAGTCGTTTTTTTCCTTTTTTTAGTCAAAATATACGATCTTTTAAATATTTAGCCCTTATAGGCTTAGGAAGCAATATAGAACCTGAAAAAAAAAGATTTGATATGCTTTTTCGAGTAATGATGGATGATAAAAGATTTAAAATTTTATCCACATCTCCTATGTTGATAAATGAAGCCTTTGGTTTTAAAGAGCAAAAAGATTTTACCAATGCTGTTATGTTGATACAAACTAATTTGCATGCACGAGCACTTTTGAAAGTTTTACTTTATTATGAAGTAAAATTTAAACGCAAGAGAACTTTCAAAAACGCTCCTAGAACGCTTGATTTAGATCTTTTATACTTTTCACAAAAAGTCAAGCGTGATAAGTGGTGTGAGGTGCCTCATAAAGGGGCTAAAGAAAGAGTGAGTGTAATTTTGCCTTTAGGCATGATATAAGGAATATAATATGGGACAACTTATACATACTTTTACTGTTGAAGATACAGAACAAATTATACCCAAAGTAAAAGAAGATTACGGAGATAAAGCTTTAATTATAACAAATAAACAAATTCGTCCTAAAACCTTAAATCGCAATGCACTTTATGAGGTTATGGTAGCCATAGAAGAAAGCGACTATGAAGAACACTTAAAAAAACAAGGGAAATCTTTACCTGCAAAAAAAAGCTCGCCAAAACCATCTTCTACCTCTCTTGCAGAAGAAAAAATTAGATCTCAAATCCCTCAAGAAGATGAAGATGTAGTCTTGGATTTCTCAAATACTCGCTTAAATAGAAATTTAAACACTGTAAAAAACAATGACTTAACTAAAAAAACCTATCAAGATTTTCCACAAAACAAAATCAACCCTCATCAAAATAAGACTCTAGACTTTGATGATTTTAAAGAAAAGCTAAGTGAAGTTAGTAATGAAATTTCTAAAGTCACAAACACACCTTTAGAAAATTACACCCCTAATCTAAATTATAATAAAAAAATAGAAAATTTTGAAAAGCAATTTGAAAAACAAATCAACAAGCTTAACGATAAAATAGATCTTCTTGCAGATATGATGTGGGACGATAAAGCCGAAGCTAGAAAAAATCTTATGATACCTCCTGAATTTGCAAGTATTTATAAACAAGCCAAAGAAAGTGGAATGCTTGAAAATCATCTAGAAGCGATTATGAAGGCAACTATAGAAAATATGCCAGCTGCTATGAAAACCAACAAAGATGCGGTTCAAAGATATTTTCACTCACTTTTAAGAAATATCTTGCCTTGTCGTGTTGAAAGCGATATAAAAAAACAAAAAATCATGATGCTAGTAGGCCCAACAGGAGTCGGAAAAACAACAACCTTAGCTAAGTTAGCTTTTCGCTATGCTTATGGAGATAAGCGTTATAAAACAGGTATTATTACGCTTGATACTTATAGAATCGGTGCGGTTGAGCAACTTTTTCAGTATGCAAAAATGATGAAACTTCCTATTATTGATAGCATAGAACCAAAGGATTTAGATGAAGCGATAAAAAGCTTAAATAATTGCGAAGTAATTTTGGTTGATACTATAGGAAATTCACAATACGATCAAAGTAAACTTTCTAAAACTAAAGAATTTTTAATGCACTCAAATGCAGAAATTGATGTAAATTTAGTGGTTTCTGCAAACACCAAACATGAAGATTTAATGGAAATTTATAAAAATTTTTCATTCTTAAATATTGATACTTTGATTATTACTAAATTTGATGAAACAAAGGTTTTTGGAAATATCTTCTCTCTTATTTATGAAACGAATATTCCTCTAAGCTTTTTCTCTACAGGACAAGAAGTGCCAGATGATTTAGAAGTAGCCAATAGTGATTTTCTAGTTCATTGTATTTTAGAAGGGTTTAATAAAGGAAAAAATAATGAATAACCAAGCAAATAAACTTCGCAATCTCATGAGTCAAAATGGAACCAAAAAATCCCAAAACACTCATTTTATAGCTATTACAAGTGGAAAAGGTGGCGTTGGAAAAAGTACGATTAGCGCAAATCTAGCCAATGTTTTAGCAAATAATGGCTATAAAGTTGGGCTTTTTGATGCTGATATTGGCTTGGCAAATTTGGATGTCATTTTAAATGTACGCATACAAAAAAATCTCTTGCATGTTTTACGTGGAGAATGCTCCTTGGAAGATATTTTAATAGAAGTTAAGCCAAATTTATGGCTCATCCCAGGCGAAAGTGGAGATGAGATTTTAAAATATAATGATAAAAATATTTACGAGAGATTTTTAAATCAAGCAAGTATTTTAGATGAGCTTGATTTTCTTATTATCGACACAGGCGCGGGTATTGGTGGAAATATTTTAAATTTTTTAGAAATGGCTGATGAAGTTATAGTAGTAACTGTTCCTGATCCTGCAGCAATCACTGATGCGTATGCAACCATAAAAACAACTTCTAAGACAAAAGAAAATTTACTAATGCTCTTTAATGTTGTAAAAAATGAAAATGAAGCTTTAAAAGTTTTTGAAAATATTAAAAAAGTTGCAGATGCAAACATTAAAAATCCTTTAAATTTAGAATTCTTAGGTCATTTAAGCGCTTCTAAAGATGTAAGTGGTAGTATTAAAAAAAGAACTTTATTTAGCGATGAAAACACAGCCTCAAGTGATGAGCTTAAAGCCCTAGCTTCCAAGCTTTTATATAGATTGGAACGGAAAGTGCTTGATAATGTTTCAAATCGTAGTTTTTCAAGTTTTTTTAGAAAAATTATTGAAAGATTTTAGCAATAAAGAGAAGAGATTATGAGGCCAGAAAATTACGTAGCATTTTTCACTGTTTGTGGATTTTTTATAGGACTTGCATTTAGCATTATTAGTATAGATGAAGCCTTTGATATACTGATTTTTACTTGTTTTATTACTTTTATGTTTTATGTTTTTGTTCATATTGCTATTATGAATTTTATAGATGTAAAGAAAATTAGTGGCAGAATCTTTAATAAACACGATTATGAAAAAACTAGCAATAATATTATCAACGATTTAGTTATTCGTGAAAAGAAAATGGATATAATTTTAGAAAAGCTCAATGAAGAAAGAGAAGAGCTAAAGAAAAATGAATCCAAAGAAAGACGAAGAAATGCTAAAAGAGCCGCCTAAAGCTTATGCACAAATGCTAAAGAAAGAGCAAGATGAGCTTGTGCTTTCTTACATGCCAGCCCTACGTGCTATGGCTTTTAGACTAAAAGAACGCTTGCCTTCAAGCATAGATGTTAATGATCTTATTAGCATAGGCGTTGAAGAAATGATAAAGCTTTCACGCCGTTACGATAAAGAACAAAATGATAACTTCTGGGGTTTTGCAAGAAAAAGAGTTAATGGCTCTATGCTTGATTATCTTAGAAGTCTTGATGTAATGAGTCGCAATAATCGCAAAATTATTAAAGATATTGATGCAATCATGGATGAATATTTCCTTGAGAATGAATGCGAACCTGATGATGAGTATCTAGCCAAAAAACTTGATTTAGATGTAGAAAAAATCAAAGAGGTAAGAACAGCTCATGCTATTAGCTATACCCTGCCCATCGATGAGCAAATCGAACTTTATAACGAAGACAATACTTTAGAAAAAATTGAAAAAGAAGAACTTTTAGAAAAAATTCACAAAGTGCTAGATGATCTTAAAGAGCGCGATCAGTTAATTATTCAGCTTTATTATTATGAAGAATTAAGCCTAAAAGAAATCAGTGAAATTTTACAAATCAGTGAAAGCAGAATTTCACAAATTCACAAAAAACTCCTTAAAAAACTTAGAGAAAGGCTAGTGTAATGGCTGAGATACTTTCCCAAGAAGAAATTGATGCCCTGCTTGAAGTTGTCGATGATAACACCGACACACCCATAGCCTCAAATTCAAAAGATGAAAAAGATGAAAGAAATATCGTTGTATATGATTTTAAGCGTCCCAACAGAGTTTCAAAAGAACAACTTAGGACAATCAAAGGCATACATGATAAATTAGCAAGAAATTTAGCCTCTCAAATTTCATCGATGATGAGAAGTATTGTTGAAACTAAACTTCATTCAGTCGATCAAATGACTTATGGAGAATTTTTAATGTCTTTACCAAGTCCAACAAGCTTTAACGTTTTTTCTATCAAACCCTTAGATGGAAACTGTGTTTTAGAAATCAATCCAAGCATAGCTTTTCCTATGATAGACAGGCTTTTAGGTGGTCAAGGTGATAGCTATGAAGCTTCGCGTGAGCTTACGGATATTGAGCTTAATTTGCTTGATTCTATTTTGCGTATCATTATGCAAAGACTTAAAGAAAGCTGGGCTACTGTAACTGAAATTTATCCTAGTATTGAAGCTAAAGAATCAAGTCCAAATGTTGTACAAATCGTATCTCAAAATGAGATTGTTATCATGGTGGTAATGGAAATCATCATAGGAAATTCAAGCGGAATGGTAAATATCTGCTATCCTGTAGTGCATTTAGAAAGTATATTAAGCCGTTTGGCAAACCGCGATATTATGATGGGTGAAACCTCAGCCAAAAAATCACGTAACAAAGAACTTAAAACTTTAATCGGTCGTGCTGAAGTGGTATATGAGGCAATTTTAGGAAAAACCTTAATTAATGTTCATGAATTTTTAGAACTTAAACAAGGCGATATTTTAAGGCTTGATAGAGAAGCAGATGATAAAGCTATAGTAAGCATCGATAAAAAAGATGTTTTCTTAGCACAAATTGGATTGCATCGTTTTAGAAAATCTATTAAAATTTTAGAACTCATACGCACAGATAAAGATGAAATCAAAGAAATTTTGGAAAAATACGAAGAAGAACGTAAAGCTAAAGCTAGTGTTTATGATGAGCCTGAAGAGGAGGATGAAGAAATATGATCAATGATTTTTTAAAAATGTTTACAAATGAATGCATCAGCACCATTGAAGGTTTAACAGGAAAAAGTGCTGAATTTAGCGAATATAAAGAATTTGATGTCAATGCAAGTGATACTTTAAAAGCACCTTTAGTGTATGCTATATTTGATATAGCAAATGGTGGAAAAATAGGAATTTTAGCTGGTGCTGTTTTAATGAGTGCTATTGGTGAATGGATGATGGGTGAAGAAGAGATCACCAAAAACGATAAACTAGGTCCTGATGAAATGGATGCAGCTAAAGAAGCTATCCAAAACATCGTTTCAGCATTTTCTACAACCTTAGGAGCCCAAAAAGACATTCCAAAAATGGATTTTAGTATAGAATCTTGTGAATTTGTGCCTGAAAGCGTAGATTTTAAAGATTTTAAAAAATTATTTTTATATGATGTAAAAATAGGCGATTTAGAAGAACAAGTTTCTTTAGCCATGGATCAAACACTCCATAACATCCTAAGCGGGAAACCTGCTGAAACAGGAAATGTAAGCACTGATTCTAATCACAATACTGAAGAAAAAACAATCATGCTTAGCGAAGAACTTAAAAATATCAATCTTATCATGGATGTACGCTTACCTGTTCGTGTGCGTATAGGCAATAAAAAAATGCTTTTAAAAGATGTTTTAACTATGGATATAGGTTCAGTTGTAGAGCTTAATCAACTTGCAAATGATCCGCTTGAAATTTTAATCGGAGATAAAAGAATTGCTTATGGTGAAGTAGTAATTGTCGATGGTAACTTTGGTGTTCAAATCACAGAAATCGGATCTAAAAAAGAAAGATTAGAGCAATTAAGATAAAATTACTCTATAAATTTAAAAAAATTAGCTATAATCATTTTTTATAGTTTTGCTAAAAAAGGTATTTGATGGATACAAAAATCATAAAAGATGTTGAAAAATTTGAAAATATACCCGAACTAGAAAAGGCTGTTACTTTTTTTGGTTCAGCAAGACTTAAAGAAGATAATTTTTATTATCAGCAGGCTAAAATTTTGGCACAAAAATGTGCTCAAAATGGTTTTTGTGTGATAAGCGGTGGAGGAGGAGGTATTATGCGTGCAGCCAACGAAGGTGCTTTTTCACAAAAAAATAATACAAATTCAATGAGTTCTGTAGGGTTTAATATATTTTTACCTCACGAGCAAAAACTTAATGATTTTGTAGAATATAATATTACTTTTGAGAGCTTAGCCATACGCAAAATGGCTCTTATTGAAAAGAGTCTAGCTTTTGTGATCTTCCCAGGCGGCTTTGGAACACTTGATGAATTGTGTGAAATTCTTACATTAAAACAACTAGAATTTAAAAAAGATGTTCCTATTATTTTGTTTGGGGGTGAATTTTGGCGAGGTTTTGATGAGTTCGTCAGAAATTCTTTGCTCAAACTTGAAGTGATTTCTAAAGGAGATGAGTTAAAGTATAAAATCACTGACGACTTGAATTTTATAATTAATACTTTAAAGGAAATTTAATGAAAATTCTAGTCGCTATGAGCGGTGGAGTTGATAGTACAGTCACTGCTTATAAACTTAAAAATTTAGGTCATGAAGTTATAGGTTGTTATATGAAGCTTCATGGCAAACCAAATTACCACGAAGAAAATATCAAAAAAGTAGAAAAAGTTGCAAATTTTTTACAAATTCCTTATCATATTTTAGACTTACAAGAAGATTTTAAAAACAAAGTTTATATGCCTTTTGTAGATACTTATAAAGAGGGTAAAACACCAAATCCTTGCGCTTTATGTAACCGTTTTATCAAACTTGGAAAACTTTTAGAATTTGCTAAAAGTTTAGGTTGTGAAAAACTTGCCACAGGGCATTATGCAAGACTTGAAAACAACTTAATAAAAACCGCAGTAGATGAAAGCAAGGATCAAAGCTATTTTTTAGCTAGTGCAGATAAAGAAGCTTTAAAATATCTTATTTTTCCGCTAGGCGAAATGAAAAAAGAAGATGTGAAAAAATTTGCTTCCACTATAGAGGTTTTAAAATCTTTTGCCACTCAAAAGGAAAGTTCTGAAATTTGCTTTGTTGAAGATACTTATGTGCAAGTTTTAGATCAGTTTATGGATACAAAAATTCCTGGAGAAGTATTAGATAGTAGCGGAAAAGTAGTAGGCAAACATGAGGGCTATATGCACTATACCATAGGCAAAAGAAGAGGCTTTGAAGTGCGTGGGGCACATGAGCCACATTTTGTTTTAAAAATCAATCCTAAGCAAAATCAAATCATCGTAGGAACCAAAGAAGAACTTAAAATCAGTGAATTTAAGCTAAAAAATATCAATCTTTTTATAGACGCTAAAGAGCTTGATTGCGAAGTAAAAATCCGCTATCGCTCAAAATCTACACCTTGCAAGGTAGAAATTTATGAAGATAAAAGTGCAAAAATCACTCTAAAAAATCCTGTTTATGGACTTGCTAGCGGACAAATGGCAGTCTTTTATGATTATGATAAAGTCATAGCAAGCGGTTTTATAGAATAATTTCTAGGAATTAATTCCTAGAAATTATTAATAAAATCCTAAAATTTTCCACCAAATAAGTCCAACAGCTATCATCACCACTATATCAACTATGGAAATCACAAAACCTATACTCCACCATTTTTTAAGAGTTACATAGCCTGTTCCAAAAATAACAGGAGCTGTTCCTGTTGCATAGTGAGTTAATGCCATCATAACATTACCTGAAGCTATCATAATAAAAGCATAAAGAAGTGGTGGTGCTCCTAAGGCAAGCCCTGCGCTATAAAAAACAAAAAACATTGCTGATATATGAGCTGTAGTAGAAGCAAAGAAATAGTGCGTATATAAAAAAGCAAGGCTTAAAAATATCATAATAGAAATTTCCCCAAGTCCCATAGCAGAAGCAAATTCACCTAAAACTTCAGCTAAAAACTGAGTAACACCAAGTTTGCCAAGCAAAGTTGCCATCATTACAAGAGCTGAAAACCATACTAAAGTATTCCAAGCAGCTTTTTCAGCCAAAACTTCCCCAAAAGTTAAAACTCCACTAATTAACACCAAAGACAACCCAAGCAAAGCCACGCTAGTCGCATCAAGAGAAATTCCAAAAAACAAGCCCAAAGTTCCAGCCCATAAAAGTAAAAGCGAGACAAAAACACTGAGCATTATTTTTTCACTATTTTTCATTTTTCCAAGTTCTTTCAATTTATCTTTAGCAAAAGTGGAAGCATTAGGCGTGGATTTAATTTCTGGTGGAGAGAGAAAATAAAGCACCAAAGGCATCAAAAGCATAGCAGCTATACCAGGTAAAAACATTCCTAAAGCCCATTGCCCCCAAGTTAAATGCACTTCTAAATTTGTAGCTTGTGCTATAAGATCAACCACCAAAGGATTTGGAGCTGTAGCTGTAATAAACATAGCTGATGAAATAGGGTTGGCTTGATAATTTACCAAAGAAAGATAAGTGCCTATTTTATTTTGCGTTCCATCTTCAGGAGTGGATTTAAAACTTCTTGCAATAGCTTGAACTATAGGATTTATGATAGCCCCTGCTCTTGCAGTATTTGAAGGAGTAACTGGAGCTAAAATGGTTTCACAAAAAGCTATAGAATAAGCAATACCTAAGGTTTTTTTACCAAAAATACTGATAAAATGATAAGCTAAACGCTCTCCAAGTCCTGTTTTAATAACTCCACGAGCCACAATAATAGAAATCACTATAAGCCAAATAAGAGAATTTGAAAAACCACTTAAAGCATCTTTTATACCTGTTTTAGATTTTAAATTTGATATAGCAGTATTTACTTTTTCATCTATACTCTTTTGAGATAAAAAATCAAGTGTTAAAGTATTTAAAGCTGAAATTTTAGTCTCATCAATAAGTTGTTGCGTAGAAGTTTTTGAAGTAGCCTTGGTGTAAATTTTACTTAGATTTTCAATCTGGTAATTTACATCTGTGCTTGATTTTAAAATTTCATCAACTTTTGCTTTTAAATTTCTACTTATATTAGCATTGATTAAAGCCTGCAAAATAGAGGCTTCAACTGCCTCATCCATAGTTGTTTTATAGATATTAGAATTATCTCTTAAAACAATTCCCTCAAGAGTTTTTATATGTGTAGCACGCACAGAACTTTGGGTAGTGGTAATGCCACTAAGAGCTATTATGGCAATAGCTATCATACAAACAGCCCCCAAAGGCATTACTTGTAAAATCACTGCCATAATCACAGCAATAAAAAGCCCAAGAAAATGCCAAGAATTATCTTCCAAACCTACAGGAGTAGGTATAAGCCAAAACACAGCTGCAATTAAAATACACAGCACCAACAAGGGAATTTTCTTTCTATCCATTGTTTATCCTTTGATATTGGTAATGTAATTTGCAATGCTTAAATTCTAGTTAACTAATATTTTAATAAATCTTAAAATTATAATTTTTAAATAAATTTTTAATTTATTGTTACAAATATACATAATTTTTACTTTATAAAGAAGCTAGTCTAATTGAAAAATAAATAGGGAATTTTAAATGAAGAAAACCCTTCCCCAGATAACTGCGGCACATACTAAAATCAAGTGCTCTGCTGTGTTCCCACCCTGAAGCGGTGCTTAAAAATAGCATTGCACAGGTCTAAGAAAAGGCAAAGAAATTATATCATAATATACTTAAAAAGTGTTGAGCTATAAAAACTAAATATAAAAATGTATAAATATGTAACAAATTGGTTATATTTTGTATAAATTTTTAAATTTAATTTGCAAAATTATTGTTTTTTTCAAGGAAATACGATTTATATAGATATATTATATAAAATTTTTAAGGAAAAATCATGGAAATCAAATGGAGTAAAGATTTTAGCATTAAAAACATACAATTAGATAAACAACACGAACTAATTTTTGAAATTGCTGAAATTGCAAACGATTTAGCTTTAAAAATTCAAGATAATGATGTGCAACACAAAAATGATTTAAAACAAATTCTTACAAAGTTATTCCAATATGTAAAAATTCATTTCAAAGATGAAGAAAAATTTATGGAAAGCATTGATTTTCCTTTAATTGAAGAACATAGAAAATCTCATCAAATATTATTAAAAAAGACTAAAGAACTTTTAGAACACTCAAATGATATTGTTAAAATGTCATTTGAACTTTCAACATTGACCAAAGATTGGATTTTAGATCATTTTGCTATTGAAGATTTATGGATAGCTAACTTCACAAAAAAAGCTCTACATCTTCAAGAGATTCATTATAATCTAGAGCAATACATAAAATTAAAATCAATTAGGCAAGATTTAAAGACTGAAAAAACCTATGATTATATTTGCAACTGTTATTTGCGTACTCATGCAGTTCCACAAACCATACACGAAGAACTTGTTAGCAAAGAAAATACTTTAAAATGTGAAAAATGTGGACAAATTTTAGTGCATTTAGATCATATTGATTTAAATCAAAATTATGAAATGTTAAATCATATCCTCGAAAACATAGGAGTGTAATGATGAGCTATGAAATAAAAACTTTAGAAACTTTTAATCCTTTTGAAAGTTTAAAATATGAACAAGCCAGCACAGATCAAATTCTTGATTTTAGAATTATAGATTTTAAACTTCTGTGTTCTAATATAAAACCAGCAAAAACAAAAACTTATGAAAGAAAGGATTTTGACTTATTTTATGCGGATGATTTTTTTGTAAAAAATTACAATACCATGGTGCAAAAATTTCTTATAGAAATTTATCCAAAAACACAAAAAAACTGTTTCATGGTTAAGCTTAAATCTAATCCTAGTTTAACTTATCTTAAGGTCAATATTAATTTTTTGGATAATTTTAAATACTATCCAAATTTAAAATTTGACATTTTACAAAATATTTATAAAGTAATGATCAAACAAAAATTTTTAATCTTAAGACTTGATAAAAATTTATTTGACAAGATTGATGATTTTATCTTATCAATACAAAAAAGTCCATCTATTAAAGAAATAGAGCTTGAAATTGCCAAAGGTGTAGATAAGATTGAACATAAAAGTGATGAAATTATTTATCATAGAGATGTTAACGAAGAATGTTTTGACGAAAATATTAACTATGATGAAGGAAACTACTGTAAACCTATTGAAAAAAATGAGCTACTTTTTGAATACATTTATAGAATTCTTGGAAAAGAAGGACGAAATTTAAGAGGAGAAATCCTTCATTTAAATCCAATAGCTTTTTTTGATAATCCTTTTATCATAAAAGATGAAAGCATTTATACAGAAGAACTAGAAGATAGAATTAAATATTTTAGTGCAAATTATGGATTTTTAAATAAAGACCGATCAGGATATAGCGTTACAAATAATTTAAAATTATCACAAGTAGGACTTAAAACAACCGGTTCAATCAAAACAAATACTGATGAAAATATAAACTTAGAAATCACTAATTTCGATATAAATGATGATGCTGTTAAATCAGGTATTGTAAATGTTCAAGCTTCAGACATAAAAGTAAATGGAAGCATTGGAGCGACAAAACTTTATGGAAGAAATATCAGCATCAAAGGCCTAACTCATGCAAAAAGCGAAATTTTTGCACAAGATATTTTTATTACAACACACAAAGGAACTTTGCAAGCTGATACTGTGTATATAAAAAATTTAGAAAACGGGATAGTTATAGCCAAAAATGTATTTGTTGAAAACTGCATGGGCGGAAAAATAGAAGCAGAAAATATTTATATTTGCAATTTATTAGCAGATAATATCTTATATCCCAAAAAAAATCTAATCATAACAAATAATATAAAATTTAAAAATAATATTGTAATTTCTCCACTAGATTTTATTAACAATAAATCAAACTCAGAAACTGAAAATCTTACAAATTTAAGCCTTAAAACAAAGAGTAAACTTGATAATATCATAAGTCAAATGCAAAATTACTATGATTATCTAATCAAAAATCAAATCAAGATTATCAAACTTCAAAAAACTGAAAAACTTAATGCTATAGATATGAAATTTTCAAATCTTTATCGTGATATCATAAAAAAATATAATCATCTTAGTGTCTTGTATAAAAAACTTATAAAATTAAAATATCATATTGACGCAAAGCTAAATTTTTTAGATGAAATGGTTTATAATGTAAAAATATACATAAAAGCCGAAAATATTGGAGAGGATAATTTTTTAAAATTTTATCCTAAAACAAACACCGAGCTTGAACTAAAGCATCAAATAAATTTAAAAGATTATGAAAAAGTTTTATACCTTGAAAAAGGGCAACAAGCAAGCTATATTAAATCAAGTCATGATTATAGTGAAAGCGATATAGAAGAAATTAAAATTATTTTTGAAAAACTAGAAAAAGATAATTCCTAAAAATTATCTTTTCATATTAATAGCCTTTTGTATCATTTGATCGCTTGTGGTAATGCTTTTTGAGCTTGCATCAAAGGCTTTTTGAGTTACTATAAGATTTGAAAGCTCTACGCTTAAATCAACATTAGATTGTTCTAAGAATCCGCCTTTAAATTTGGCTGTATTAACAATCTGTCCATTTTTCATAATAAAACTTGCTTCACCACTATTAGCTGTTGCAGCAAAGATATTATCGCCCATAGCAGCCAATCCTTGCTCATTGATAAAATTATATAAAGCAAACTTTCCAACTATAGCATTTTTACCATTGCTAAATTGCGCTACAATACTTCCATCATCAGATATATCATATTGTTTAAAAAATCCTTCGGCTACACCATCTTGCTGTGTAACTACATTTTTTTCAACGCCTTCTTTAATATAAATCCCACTATAACCCGAACCAGGTTTATTAGCATCATAAGGAGAGCCTAAATCAATATTAATTGTTCCGCCATTTGGGTTTGCAATGCTTGTAATATTGTTTTGAAGCAAAGCACCATTTTTATCAAAAACCATATTTCCTTCAGTTGGATTGCCTACGGCATTGCCATTAGAATCATAAATTTGGGCAATGGCTTTATATTGTATATTATCGCCTTCTTGCGGCAAAACCCTTTCAAGCGCAACCCTTAAAGTACTTTTACTTCCATCTGCATTATAAATAGGGGATTCTAAAATATCTTTATTGGCTTTTTGTTGTTCTGTTGAAATTTGAGCTGTATCAAGCTTGATGCTATTTTCATCCAAACCCTTTAAATCAAGCTCATTGCTTTTAAAATTAAGATTTTCATCTAAAGTTGCTTCAAAGCTTTTTTTTACGCCATTATCGTCAGTGAAATTTAAAATGATCCTATCACCCACTTTAGCACTAAACACATCTTCTTTGCTAACACTACCGCTAACTACATATTTTCCATCTTCGGTTTTTGTAATGTTAAATTTACCAGGATCAAGATCTACTTTGACCACTTCTGTTGTTGTGTTAGTATTTAAACTTCCACTCCATTTTACATTTTGAGTTACTTGAGGAGGTAAATACATATTCACAGGTACTTTAATAGCCCCTTGAGAAGCAGTTGTGCCTATACTGAAAGAATTATTTGAATTTACGGTAAAACCATTATTTACCGGAGTTCCTGTGTTAAGATAATCCCCCATAAGCCCCGCAACCCTATCGCTATAGTTAATACCGGTGAAAGCAGGGTTCATTGTTCCTAAAACAAAATTTCCATAAGAATCTACCAAATATCCATTTGCATCTCTTTTAAACGATCCATTTCTAGTATAGTAAGCATTACCATCCGCCCCCAAAACCCCAAAAAATCCTTTTCCTTGTAAAGCCACATCAAATTCGCTATCGCTTGCCACAAGAGAACCTTGTTCAAAAACCACATTAGAAGAAGCTGATCCTGAGCCATATCCACCTTGAGCAGGATTAGTTGATTGAGTAGTTATGGTGCTATAAAAAATATCTTTAAATTGAGCATCAGAATACTTAAAACCTGTAGTATTGACATTAGCTATATTATTTGCATAAATATCAATACCAAAACTATTTGTTTTAACTCCAGAAATTCCATTATAAAATGAATTCATCATGGCTTATGCCTTTTCCTCTTTGTCGCCTTCTTCCGTAGATCCAGAATTAGAAGAATCTCCATCACTTGAGTCTCCACCTGAACTATCTCCAACGGAAGTTGAAGATGAACCAAGTTTATAATCACTAATTTCACCAATATCATCAAAACTTACATATTGACCACCCATTTTTGCATAAGCAACCCCATCAACAAATTTAATACCCTCTATAGGATAAGTTCCATAATTTGCAGTGATCTTTTCCCCGTTTTTATTATTATAAACCACTTTAACACTATACTCTCCATCCCCAGCATAAACACCATCATTATTTCTACCAGGCCACTCTAATGTAAATAAACCTTTTGATACTTCTTTTCCCTCATTACTTTTTTCACTAAATACCAACTTATTATTTTTATCATAAACCTCTAAGGTGATTCCTTTATCATCCGAATCTTCAGGCAAATACATTTTTAGTGCAATAACCTCATCTGCGCCTGTTAATTTGACTTTGTTTTCATTTACCGTAGCCATTTTTCCTATAGCTCCCACTGCTGCAGTACTCATGCTCGTGCTAAAAGAATTGGAAAGTTTTTCCATAGTTTCAACCATTTTTTGCATAGTTGTATTGGTATTTTGTTGCATTTCAAGTGCACTAAGCTGTGAGGTTTGTGTAAGCATTTTATCACTATCCATAGGATCTGTTGGATCTTGATGTTGAAGCTCTATCAAAAGAAGTTTTAAAAACGCATCTTTATCTAAGGTAGCATTTGGATTACTAACCACACCAGAGCTATTGCTACTAGATGAATTATCCACTTTCGTATCCTTGTTGCTTGTTTGGTTAGTATTAGCAGTATTTGTCCAGTTAAGATTGCTATTCCAATTTGTTGTCGCCATGATAAAATCCTTTTTTTACATTCAGTCTTTTTTAATTAAAAGCAATAAGTGTTCCAACTTAGAAATACTTCGCTAAAACAAGCTCTAGATTGACTTTTTCACTTTCATTTTTTCCATCTAAAGCATCTTTAAAACCATATCCACTACGATTTTTTCCTTGATTTTGATTTTGCTCTCTTTTACCTTGATCACTAAAATTCATTTCAAGTCCAGTAAATCCCATATTTACAAGAGAATTTTTAAACTCGACTTGATTTTGGATAAACAAATTCATTGCATTGGTATTGGAGTTGAAATTGATATGAAGGTTATTACCTCTTTGTATCAAAGTTACTTCCACTTCTCCAAGATTATTAGGATTTAGAGTGATACTAAGTTTAGTGATAGGCGCTTTATATTGATCTACAGCCTCTTTTAAATCTTGTGAAAAATACTGCAAAGTCTCTTTAGGCGTGATATTGCGAGCATTGTTTTGTGTTACTTTACTTAAATCTTTGACTAAAGAATTTAAGTCATCTAAATTATTTTTATCTACATTTTCACTGTGCGTTTTTGTTTGCTCTTGAGTAAAAGTTTCTTTATTGGTATTGTTGTTAAAATTAGCATTATTCTCTTTGTTTTGAACTGCTTGAGTTTTATTTAAATTTTCAAAATTTAATTTTTGATCAAAGAAATTCTGTTTTATATCTTTATTTTCTTTGTTGTTGTTTTTAGGCTCTTTATTTAAACTAAAATCTTTGTGTGTTAAATTTGAAACTAAATTCTGAGCATCTTTGACAATTTCTTTATTTAAATTTTTATCAAGATTTAAATTTTGATTATTGCTCTTTAAATTTTTATTTTGATCTTGTATATTCTCTTGATTTAAATTGTTTTTTTCTTGATTTTTATTTAACTCTTTATTAAAATCTTTGTTTAAGTCTTTGCTTTCTTTATTTAGGTTGTTTAATTCTTTTTCATCTTTTGTGTTATCTTTATTTAAATTATCTTGGTTTTTTTTATCTTTTATATTCAACTCTTCTGTTAAATTTTTTGTAAACTCATCATTTTTGATATTTTTTAAAGTATTTTTAGCATCTGTGGTATCTTCTTCTATTTTTGATTTAACTTTATCATTTTTTTCGTGTTTGCTTTCTTTGGATGAAAGCATGGAATCTAAATTTTTTAAAGTTTGAGAAAGCAAAGAACCGCTATCTTTAGAATTTGTTTTTTGCGTAGAATGAGTGCTTGTAGTATGAGTTGTATTTTGTAAATTGTGATTTAAATTTTTACTCATATTGGAAATTTTATTATTGATGATTTCTTTAAAAACATTATCCACAGCACCTTTAAAAAAATCAGCCTTATCTAAATTTGGAAAAGTTGCTTTAAGATCAAGAAGACGATCTACTTTAATATTTTTTACATTTAAGCCCAGATCTTTAGCTATGTCCAAAAGCTCACTAAGATTTGATGCGCCTTTTAAAGCATTAAAATTGGCCTCTGTTTTGATAAGACTTGAAAGTTGAGTAGAAAGATTTGCCAGTTTAACATCTGCTGTATCTGTTTTTAGCTTATCCAACAAAGAAAGAATTTGCATAAAAGAAGCAGATTCGAAAATGCTTATCTTATCACTCTCATCAAAAGCTCCTTTTTGAAGTCTGTTCATCGCTTCATTAACAACTTCTTTTTGACTGATCTTCATATGATCAGGTAAAAATTCATTGGTTTCATCGATAGAATTAAGCAAAGAATTTAAAAAACTCTCCGTATCATCTTTAGTTGAATTTTTGCTATCGCTACTTTCATGTTCCTTATTTTTACTGGTTTTGCTAAAAGAACTACTAGTAGTAGAAGTTTTACTCGGCGTAAGATTTAAAACATCATTTTGCGGAGCTAAATTTGACATCACTTTTCCTTCAAAAAAATTATTTTAAAAATTTATCTACCATTACATTAGGAAATTTTTCTTTCAAATAAGAATCTTCATATACTTTAATCATCTTATCTTCATTTAAAGCAGTTAAGATATTTAAAAGCTCTTCTAAATTTTTAGCATTTAAAATTTTCTCTAAATTTTCTTCATTTTCTAAAATTTCTGTAAGCTCGCTTGAAATTCTTGCCATTTTTTCGTTTTCATCTGATCTAAAAGTTTCTAAAAGTTCTAAAACTTGAAGCAAAACTTCATTTTTTCTCTCAGCTAAATCGCTTTTAAATTCAACAAAAATCTCTTCATTTAATGGTTTTGACATTTTAACTTCCTTTTTAAAATTTTAATTTCATAAGTTTTTGAAGCAAGAAGTGTTCCAAGTTTTGATACTTTGTAGTTTAAGTTAAATTTTTGTATAATCTAAGCTTTTAAAAATTTAGCTTTGGAGAAGAAAATTTGGAAAACATTAGAAATATAGCAGTTATAGCTCACGTTGACCATGGTAAAACCACTATGGTAGATGAATTGTTAAAACAATCAGGCACCTTTAGCGAAAGAGAACAAATTTCAGAACGCGTTATGGATAGCAACGATATAGAAAAAGAACGCGGTATTACCATACTTTCAAAAAACACAGCGATCAATTACAAAGGCACAAAAATCAACATCATAGATACTCCAGGGCATGCTGATTTTGGCGGAGAAGTAGAACGCGTTTTAAAAATGATTGATGGAGTTTTGCTTTTAGTAGATGCTCAAGAAGGTGTTATGCCACAAACTAAATTCGTTGTTAAAAAAGCTTTATCTTTAGGGCTTAAACCTATAGTTGTAATCAACAAAATCGACAAACCAGCTGCTGATCCTGAAAGAGTGATCAATGAAATTTTTGATCTTTTTGTAGCCCTAGATGCAAACGATGAGCAACTCGACTTTGCCATAGTTTATGCTGCAGCAAAAAATGGTTATGCTAAGCTTGATCTAAACGATGAAAGTGATAATATGGAGCCACTTTTTAAAACCATACTTGAACGCGTTCCAGCACCAAGTGGCACAAATGACAATCCTTTACAACTTCAAGTTTTCACTTTAGGGTATGATAATTTCGTAGGTAAAATAGGCATTGCTAGAATTTTCAATGGGGTTGTGAAGAAAAACCAAAGCGTAATGCTTGCAAAAGCTGATGGCACCAAAGTAAATGGTAGAATTTCAAAACTCATTGGCTTTATGGGCTTAGAAAAAATGGATATTGAAGAAGCAGGAAGTGGAGATATCGTAGCTATAGCAGGTTTTGAAGCTTTAGATGTGGGTGATAGCGTTGTAGATCCAAACAATCCTATGCCACTTGATCCTTTACACATTGAAGAGCCGACTTTAAGTATAGTATTTTCTGTAAATGATGGCCCATTAGCAGGAACTGAAGGAAAACATGTAACTTCAAATAAAATCGCTGAACGCTTAGAAGCTGAAATGAAAACTAATATCGCTATGAAATACGAAAGCACAGGCGAAGGCAAATTTAAAGTAAGCGGTAGGGGCGAACTTCAAATCACTATTTTAGCTGAAAATATGCGTCGTGAAGGTTTTGAGTTTTGTATGGGAAGACCTGAAGTTATCGTAAAGGTTGAAGATGGGATTAAAACAGAACCTTTTGAACATTTAGTTATCGATGTACCTGAGGAATTTAGCGGTGCGGTAATAGAAAAACTTGGCAAAAGAAAAGCTGAAATGAAAACTATGGCACCAACAGGCGATGGACAAACAAGACTTGAGTTTGAAATTCCAGCACGCGGACTTATAGGTTTTAGAAGCCAGTTTTTAACCGATACTAAAGGCGAAGGCGTGATGAATCATAGTTTTTTAGAATTCCGTCCTTTTAGTGGTGCGGTTGAAAAGCGTAACAATGGAGCGTTAATTTCTATGGAAAATGGCGTAGCTTTAGGGTATTCTTTGTTTAACCTTCAAGAGCGTGGAGTGCTTTTCATAGAACCTCAAACTAAAGTTTATACCGGTATGATTATAGGTGAGCACTCTCGTCCAAATGATTTAGATGTTAATCCTATCAAAGGAAAGAATCTTACCAATGTAAGAGCAAGCGGAAGCGATGATGCAATCAAGCTTGTACCACCTAGAAAATTAAGCCTTGAAAGAGCTTTAGAGTGGATAGAAGAAGATGAACTTGTAGAAGTTACGCCTGTAAATGTGCGTGTTCGCAAACGCTATCTTGATCCAACTCAAAGAAAAAGAATGGAAAAAGCAAAATCTTAATGGATTTAAAAAGCTTAGAAAATAATAGACTTTATATACTTAAACGCTTAGGGATCTTAAAATTCCTAAGCATTATCGAAGCCTTGCTTGTAGGCTTTTTAGCCTTTGTTTTTATAAGAGATGCCTTAATTGCAGTAATTTTAGCTGTTTTTGTAGGTATTTTTTTCTTTCGTTTTACAGCCAAAAAACTAAAACTCGCACAAAAAGAATTGCAAATTAATGCTTTAAATTTATTTTTGCGTCGTTTTGGGGCGAAATTTAAAAAGCAAAGTTTAAGCCAAAAAGACTTTTTAAAACTAGAACTTACAAAGGATTTGAAAGAATTTAAAAGTCAAAATTGCTTTGAATTTAAGGATTTTAAAATTTATGATATTCAGTTTTTAGACGAAAACAAACGCTTTTTTTGCGGAATTTTACTCGAAATTTTAAGTGCAAACAAAAATCCTAGCTTTAAAAATGAAGAACAAATTTATATCAAACTTAAAGATAAAAACTTCACTTTAAATCATATCTTTTCTAAAGAAAATCATTATCTTATCACTACTTTAAGCAATCCTTTCTTTATAGATATAAAAAAAGATTTAGAAAACAATTTCAAAAATCTAGAAGAAAATCTAAACTCTATAAAAAATAAACTATTTAAATAATTAACATAAAGTTAATATCATAAAATTTTAATAAATATTAATTATATACTTTAAAAATATATTACTTTTAGTAACACTTTAAAAATTTAATTTTATTTAAATTATTCTTATTATGCTTAATATTTAAGAAAAAATATACTAAAATCAATTTGAACTGCAAATAAAAAGGAGGAAAATCATGAAAAAACACATTTTATTGCTTGGTTTATGTCTTAGTTTGAGTCTTAGTGCTAAAAGCGTGAGTGACTACAAAGTAGGAGAAGAATTAAGCGACAAGGAAGGAGTAGAGTATTTTAAGGAACTTTCCAAAAGACCTGTGCAAGAATGGCCAAATAAAAATTTAAGCATCAATGATGTTCCAAAAGGCAAACAAGGGGATTTAATCCGTTATGGTATAAAGCTTTTAAGCAAGACAGAAAGCACTCTAGGACCCTATAGCAAGCTAAAAAAGACAAGCAACGAAGTAAACTGTATTTCCTGTCACATGGACAATGACGGCAATGGTTTACCAGGGACAAAAAAATATGTTATTCCATTTTTAAATGTCCTAAACAATTATCCAAGACTTGACATAGAAACGATGAAAATCATCTCCGTTGAAGATAGAATTCGCGGAATGGGCGGAACTGACTCTCATAGATTTCCTAATGATTCTAAAGAAATGAAAGCAATTTTAGCTTATTTTAAATGGCTAAAAGAAGCCTATGGTATCAAAGACGGCGTAAAGCTTGAAGGAGATTTTTTTGCTAAGATGAATTTTCCAAATCGCCCAGCTGACCCTGTGCGTGGAAAAAAACTCTTTGAAGAAAATTGCGTTTCTTGTCATGGCGAAAGAGGACTTGGAGTAAAAAATGATAATTACGAACAAGGTAGCGGACATTTATATCCATCTTTACTTATCTATCCTGATGGTGGACACATGGCTATGATACCATTTTTAGCAAGATTTTTAAAATCAGCCATGCCTTTTGGTGCGAGTGCAGATAATCCTATATTAAGTGATGAAGATGCACTAGATATAGCAGCTTATGTCAATACAGGTTTTGTAAGAATGCCTATAACCACTACAGAAAATCGTGCAGGACTTGATACAGCTTATAGCAAATCCCCATCATTAAAACCTGAGTATTTTGCCTCACCACAACAAAATTTAGACCCTAAAGAATACATAAAAGTAAAATACGGACCTTGGAAAAATCCAAATCACTTCCCAGGAGAATGATTAATTTTGGGCTTAGCCCAAAATTAATCCTCATCTTTGGCTAAATTTTCAAGACTTTTAATCCCTTCTTCGCCTATCAAATTTCCACCTTGTAAGTCGCTAAATATCGCATTTAAAGAACTCACTATGGCAGTGGAATTAAAACTTAGATTTTCTATAGCTCTTTCTCTTTTTTTCCATATATTTTGTAAAGCCCTTTTTTCAGCTTCTAACTCTTCTTTCATATTTTGGTAAGTTTTGAGTATAAAAGTGATTTGCGTGTTAAATTCCTTAGAATTTAAGTATTCGTATAAAATGTGATTTTTTTCATCTTTGTTTTGCAAGGCATTTTTGAGTTTGTAAGCGTTTATAATGCTTTCTCTAAGCACTGCTAAAACACCTTTGAATTCATTAAAAGTACATATCAAAATTCCTTCTTTAAAATGCGTTTTTTCTTTATCTTTTGGCATAGTTTTTGTGATCAAAACCGCTATATCACTTTTTGCAGCTATGCTATCTAGTTTAAGCTTATCCAGCCATTCTTTATTAAATTCTTTAGTGCGTTTGCTCTCATACAAAATACTTCCACAAATATTTCCAAAATTATCCTTTACTATATGCAGACAATCAGCTCCATTTACGCCCTTTGGCACTTCTTTTACTTCATCACTTAAATACTCACTTTGTATGTATTCTTCTATGAGTAGTTCAGCTGCTTCGCCTTGGAGTTGCTGTGAGCCTTGTTCTATCCTGCGTTGTGCGTCTTCTAGCTTTTGGGCTACGCTTTTAAAATTCGTTTCTAGTTCTTTGTATTTAAGATCTTGCTCTTGAGTGCTTTTTTGAAATTCAAGACGCATTTTTTCTCTTTCAAATTCCAAATTTTTGCTTTCTTGTTCTTTAAATTCTTTAAAGGCCTCTTCTTTGGCTTGAAATTTCAATCTTTCTTCATTTTCTTTTTGCTCTCTTTTTAGTCTTTCATTTTCAGCCTTTATGCTTAAAAACTCGCTAAGTTCTTTGCTTTTTTTCTCGAGTTCTTCTTGCATGATTTTCATTTCATTTTCATGCTCTTTGTTAAATTTCTCGCTGAATTCTTTTTGGAAATTTTGCTTTTGTGTGAGAAGTTCTTGTTCAAATTTTTGCTTTTCTAAAAGAAGCTTTTGGCTTACTTGCTCGCTTATGAGTTTTTCTTGTTCTATCTTTTGAGCTTTTAAATCATTTAAAGCTTTGGTGTATTCAGCTCTTTTAGCATTTACCTCATCATCAAATTCTTTTTTTTGTTTTAGCATTTCTTGCTTAGCTTTATCTAAAATTTGAGCATATAAAGCAGTGCTGATATCGATAAAACTTCCACAACTTGGGCATTTGATTTGTTCATTTTGGTTTAAATTTTGCATAAAAAATTTCCTTAGAATTTTTCTCTAAATTTAACATAGAAAAACAAAGATTATTCTAAGATTGACTTGTTAAAATCATTCTTTTAGAATAATTAGGATTACAAATGCAAAAACACACCAAAATTCACGGCTTTGCCAAATTTAAACTTATCATTATCCTTGCTTTGATGTCAAGCATAGCACCACTTTCTACAGATATGTATTTGCCTGCACTTTCTCATGTGGAGCAAAGTTTTCAAACTAATTCTTTTTTAACCCAACTTAGTATCGCAAGTTTTTTTATCGCTTTTGCTTTAGGACAGCTTATATATGGGCCTTTAAGTGATATTTTTGGGCGTAAAATTCCAGCTTTGGTGGGGATATTTTTCTTCATCATTTCGAGTTTGTTTTGTGTGATTATCGATGATATTTATGCTTTTATCGCTTTGAGATTTTTTGAAGCACTTGGGGGATGTGCAGGTGTGGTTATCGCAAGGGCTATTGTCAATGACTTGTTTGAGATCAAAGAAGCTGCAGGAATTTTTGCTTTGATGATGGTTTTTAGTTCTCTTGCTCCTATGCTTTCGCCAACTTTTGGGGGAATTTTGCTAGAGTATTTTTCATGGCATAGTATTTTTGCGACTTTGTTTGCTTTGGGAATTTTGCTTTTTTTGATGATACTTTTTGGCTTAAAAGAGTCCGCACCTCATCTTAAAAACAAAAAATTTTCCCATCATGAAGCGATGAAAAGCTACAAATTTGTTTTAAGCGATAAACGCTTTTTGGTTTATATACTATGTGCTTCTTTTGCTTTGGCGGCGATGTTTGCTTATATCACAGGATCAAGCTTTGTTTTTACGCAGTTTTTTGGCTTAAGTGAGCAAAAATTTGCCTTGCTTTTTGGGGCAAATGCTTTAGGTTTTGTCATCTGTGCAAATATAAATGCGAGATTGGTTTTAAAATACGAAAGCGAAAAAATTTTGGCAAAAGCTTTGATGATAATGTTTATATCGACTGTGATTTTACTTGTAAATGCCTTTTTTCATCCAAATTTCCTGCTTTTTGAACTTAGTATTTTTACAAGTATCGCTATGCTTGGCTTCATCGCACCCAATACCACGACTTTGGCTATGGCAAGGTTTAAAGAACATAGCGGAACTGCTTCTGCGGTGCTTGGAACGGTGCAATTTGGTTTTGCAGGTTTTATCTCCTTCGTGGTTGGGGCTATTAACGCAAATACGCCGATAATCCTTGCTTTTGTAATGTGTGCTTGTGTGTTGGTTGCTAATGGAGTGTATTTTTTAACTAGGAGAAAAAATGAAAACAAATAATATCTTTATGGCTTTAGCCATAGTTTTGGCAAGTTTGATTCTAGCTTTTGGATTTAACAAGGCTTTAAGTGATTTTAAAACTCTTGAAAGAAGTGTAAGTGTAAAAGGTTTAAGCCAAAAAGAAGTCGAAGCAGATACTTTGATACTTCCTATAAAATTCACAAGATCAAACAATAATCTTACAAATTTATACGAAGAACTAGAACAAGATAAAGAAAATATCATCAAATTTTTAAAAGAACAAGGCGTAAAAGAAGATGAGATCAGCTACAACTCGCCAAATATCATAGATCGTTTAAGCGATCCTTATGGCAACGACACTCAAGCTACATACCGATACATAGGCACTGCGAATTTACTCATCTACACGCAAAATGTAAAGCTTGGAAAAAGCATACTAGAAAACATTTCAAGTCTTGCAAAATTTGGCATAGTAACGAAAATCGATAATTATGACATAGAATACCTTTACACCAAGCTAAATGATATAAAACCTCAAATGATAGAAGAAGCAACGCTCAATGCTAGAAATGCAGCGATAAAATTCGCACAAGATTCAAACAGCCATCTAGGCAAGATAAAAAAGGCTTCTCAAGGGCAATTTAGCATCAGCAACAGGGATAAAAATACCCCTTACATCAAAACCATAAGAGTGGTTTCTACTATAGAATACTACTTAAAAGATTGATGATAAAATTCAAGCTAAGCTTTAAGGCTTAGCTTGGCACTATGGAATTTTTTCGTGCGGTTTTTTGGAGTGAGAAAAGGACTAAAGCTAAAAGTATGGTATATAGTATGTTTAGCACTATTAAGCTTGGGTAATTAAAAAATTTATCAGATTCGTTTGCGATTTTTCCTATTAAAGGGTGAATTACATTAGGTTGTTTTATGAGCATTATAATAAATACTATATATGAAAAGATAAGCACCACATATCTACCAAAAAACAAAGATTTGGTATAAACTAAACAAATATATAAACTAACAAACAAAGTATTTATAAGTAATGAATATCCAAAGTCTTTACCTAAATTTAAAAAAAATCCAAATAATGAAAATAACACATAAAAAACACAAGGGATAAAGGATGCGAACAATAAGCTTTTAATCAAATTCAAAAAATCACCAATGATATATATAAAATTTATGTTTTGTTTTTTTGAAACATTGTTTTTCTTTTCATATGAATCTAATTTACAAACAAAAAAACCACATCCAAAAACTACAAAAATAGCACTTATGATATCAAAATAAAGCCTAAATTTATCAAAAAATCCAAATAAAGTTAAAATCGCTCTTGTATCTTCTAGTTTATCATCGTGAAGCCAAGTAAAACCAAAAACAAACAAAGCATACAAAGCAATTAATAATATAAGATTATTAAAAACCTTTAAAAAGTCTGTATGATGATCACAAAGCTTTCTATAAAATCCTAAAAGTAAAAAATCCACAAAATCCCGAATTCTCGAAACATTTTTTTCTAAATCTGTCGTATTTTTTACATTCTCACCTTTTTTATCCCAATTTTGTTTTAGCTCTATCTCTTTACAATAAAGCTCGTATTTATGAAAATTTGAAGCATCTAAGGCATTGTTATCTTTTATCAAAGCACTTTTAAAAGTCCTAAAAGAATCTCTAAAATCATTTGCAAATTTATCTAAGGATTTTTGATCTTCTTCTTTTTTATTTTTATTAAACTCTTCATATTCTTGTTCAATTTTTTCTTCTAAATTAGAAAAAGTAAAATTTAATTTTGTATTAACTATATTTAAATTTTCATTGAAAATTGCTTGTGAAAAATCTAAACCTTTAAAAGTAGAATTATAAAAAGTTACATTTTTTTCAAAATGGCTTTTTTTGAAACTAGCATAATTATAAAAATTTCTTTCAAAATTAGACGAATTACAAAATGTATTTGCCTCAAAATAAAAATTTTTATTAAAACGACAATAAGCTATAACCACATTGCTTTTAAATTTGATATTATATGAAATAACATTTTCTTCAAAAGTACAACCATAGATATAAACTGGATTTTCTATCTCGAAAAAACCAGGAGCTTCGTTTATTTCACATAAAAATTTGCAATTGAAAAATGATAATTTATACTCATTAAATAATTTAAAACTAAAATTCTTTATAACAGCACCATTGATTTGTATGGATTGTAATCTAGCATTATGGGCAACACATTTATTGTCTATTTTTAAATAATTAGCTAGTTCTAAAATCTTGTCATTGATTTGTGTATTTGTCATTTTTAACCTTTCATTTTTTTTATTACATCATTTTAACTTGGCACTATGGAATTTTTTCGTGCGGTTTTTTGGAGTGAGAATATACAAAGCAAAAGTATAATGCTATATAAAACACTAGTGGATTTTATGGCGTTTTGGATAATTTCATCTTGATTTATCACTTCCAAAATCCCTTCAAAACTTGATTTAAATTTCAAAAGAGCCAAAACACTTTTTAACCTATCCTGACTATCTTTTTGTTCAAAAAGAGCCATTTGCTCAGGTGATAGTTTTTCAGATATAGAAAAAAATCTTTTTATGATACATAAAATATCTATTCCTTGAATAAAATTTAATTTTAAAATTTGATTGAGTTGAACAGATACAACGCTATTGTTGTTTTTATTGTCTATCTCTTCTATAATATTTTTTAAATTTGATGTGTTATTTTCTAACTCATTTAAAACATTTTTATAATCACTTTCATATTTATCATCATATACTTTCAAAATTTCTTTTAATTTTTCTTTATTTGCTATTATCAAAGCTTTAGCTGAATTTAACTCTGCAAAAGAAATATTTTGATCTTTTAAATGGAGATTAAAATCATTCTGCAATATGCTTGCTAGATTTATAATAACACTGGCATTTAAATCATTTAAACTTTTTTCAAATTGACTTTCATAAAGCTTATCTGATGAAAGTACACCTGTAAAAGGATTTATAAGTTGTGGTTTTAAAACAACAATCATAACCAAAAAGAAATAAATAAGCCAATTAAAACAATAAGATATAAAAGATTTTAAGTTTATATAAGGATACAAACAAATCAAAGCAATCACTAGCAAACAATAAAAAAACAATACAAATACAACATCACTAAATGAATGCAATAAAGTTATGGATTGTATTAAAAATAAAGCCATTAGAAATGCTAAAAAAGTAAATAAGATTAATCTTATACTTTTTAACTTGTGTTTTTTTAATGCTAGATACACAATTACCATAACCAAAATAGAAAGAATCAACACTCCAAAAAACCACAAAATGTTTTGTTTATCAATGCGATAACTTAAGCAAGGAATCAACCAAACCAAACCACCAAACGCAACAATATTTAAACTAGTAAAATTAATAATTCTAGGCAAATTTGTGTGATGAAGACTTGTAACCCTGTAAATCCATAACAACAATACACTAAAAGTAAGATTAATAGAATTTTTATCTTCTGATTTAGCAGCAATAAACGGCTTATTCTTCTCTTTATAACAACTTTCTACTTCAAATAACAATTCTCTCTCTTTCGCATAAAGTTCTAATTTATGCCATTCTTGAGCTTCTAAGGTATTATTTTGAGTGATTAAAACATCTTTTATAACCCTAAAGAATCTTTTAAATTTTTAGCATATCTTAATCTATATTCATTTTGAATTTTAAAAATCTCTTTTTCATCTTGTATTCCTTTGGTTTCGTTTTTGTAACTTTCATCTTTATAATTATCTTCTATATATTTCTCCACTGATTTAAAATCTAGCTTATCTATATCGACATTGATTAAATTTACAGCTTTTGGTTCTTTAAAATAACAAGCGCTAAAATTCGGAGTTTTATAAAACTTCACTCCATAAAAACAAGCTATATCATCAAATTCACACTCGTGAAAATCAGCATAACTATAAAATTCAGAATTATTAAAATAAGCATTATCTTCAAAATGAGCATTTGAAAAATTTAATTTAATATTTTCATTGTTTTTGTTTCCAAAAACAGAATCCATAAAATAACATCTATTTTTAAATTTATTTTTCCACAAATTAATATTATTAATGGTGGAATTTTGGATATATAAAAATTTATTAAATATATTTTGTTCTAAAATTAATTCATTAGTGTAAATATCCAAAAAATCAATTTCATTGCAAAAAATATTATATTTAAAATTACATTGCTTTTTAAAATTGCATTTAAAAAACTTTAGGCATGAATTTTCATTAAAATTTACCCATTCAATAAAGACATTTTCGAGAAAGTATATATTTTCAAAAACAATTTGTTTGCTAATATTAATTCTAGCGATACAAAACTCTTTATTAAATTTACAATTTGAAAATTTCAAAGATTTATTATAGTTTTCTCTTTTAAGGGATAGTCCATTGGTAATTGATAATTGATTGAGAATCAATCCATTATAAAATTCAAAATTAAATTTTGTTAGCAAATTAGATTCTAGTTTAATTCCAAGCTCAAAATCACTTACAATAAATGTATTTGAAAGATAGTTATATTTTATATGACTTTTATCTAAATGAAGAGTTGAAGAAATCAATTTCCACCAATTATCCAACATATCACAAACTAAAATACAATTGTTAAAAATTCTATATTTTATGTAAATTTCAAGATAATAACACACATCTTCTTCAAGATAGATTTTATCTGAAGGGTTAATTAGCATATATAAATTATTAAGCTTGAAGTCAATATAAGTATTTTTAACTATCCATTTATATTTCATGCTATCTTCCTTCAATTATTTTTATTTCTTCTTCGGTTAAGTTATAGAGTTTATAAACCAAAGAATTGATTTTATTTTCTAGTTCTTGGGTATTTGCGTTTTTGTCTTGTTCTTTGGCTTTTAAAATTTCATCGACTAAATTTATAAGCTCGTTTGCTAATTTTTCATTTTTGGAATTTATTTTGGGGATAGGAAACTTTTCTACATATTGATTTGATAATAAAAAGCCTTTGTCAGAATACAAATGCCCTATATTTTTAAAATAATAAAATATCAAACTAGAATTTAGAAACCCTAAAAGATATTTGAGTTCATTTTTAGAATTTGCCACCATAAAAGCCATAGAGTCTAACAAAATGCATTCTTTTTCTAAAATAAAACTCGGCTCTTGTGTTACTCTTTGCCAACCTATCTTTTCTTTTTCAAATTGTAATAAATAATCTTTGTTTGGATTATTGTCTAGCTCAAGCCAATGATGTTGCCCCAAATACTGCTTTTGATCTGTCACAGGTTTATTGGTGCATTGTCCTCTAGCTTGAAGTTTTTTCTTATATTGTTTTAAATGATTATATATGGCGGGATAATCTTTTTCTAAAATTTTATAACTTCCAAATTCAAAAACTATTATCCAAAGCCCCGCCCATTCATAGCTATATCTTTTTATATCGCGTCCGCGTAGCATTTTGCGTATGAGTTTGGCGGTGCGTTCTTTTTCAGCTTCATCTTTGCAATTTGCTAAAATTTCATTTCTTTTTTCAGTAGTGATGATAAAGGCTTCGTTATAGCCTGTTTTTATCCCATAGTTGATATTAAGCCCATACCATTCTTTAAGCGGAGTTCCTATGCGTTCTATCTTAGCCTTTAAAGCACTAGTATTCTCATCGCTAAAAGTGAAGCTTTCTTTGCTTAAAGAATTTTGCGAAAATTCTGCAAAGTCCTTATATAAGCCGATGTTATAGGCACAAGTTTTTAAAATTTCATTGTTTAAAGAAAGGTATTTGAATTTATTATCTTTGCTTTTTAATTTTTCAAAACAAAGTATGGAAGTATCCACCGTAGCACTATCAAAAACTTTTATGCCGTTTAAATCAGTATATTCTAAAAACTTAACATTTTTAAGCAAAAATTCACGCAAAGCTTCCCCATATCCTGCACGCGTGTATTTGTTAGAAGTGATATAGCTCAATACCCCCCCCCCTATCTTTTAAAACATTAAATCCTAGCTCATAAAAATAAGTATAAATATCACTCGTGCCTTTATAAACTTTATAGTTTTTAGCTAGATGAGGTTTTAGCTCTTTAAGCTCTTCTTGTCTTATATAAGGCGGATTGCCGATGATGAGATCAAAGCCTTTGAAATTTCCTTCATCGTCCAAAATTTCAGGGAATTCAAAACGCCATTCAAAAGGATGTGATTTTTCTAGTTCGAAAATACGCTCATAAAGCTCTAAAAGCTTTTTAAATTCTTTTCTTGCTACTTTTTCATCAAAACTGAATTCAAACATATTTTTAGAAAAAAAGCTTTTAAATTTTTCATCGTGATGTTCATCGGCTAAAAAATCGCCGTATTTTTTAGAATACTCGTTTGCCCCATTTGTGAGCTGCTTGATCTCTTTGTTAAATTTATCTTTCAAGCAAAAATTTTTAAAGCTTTCTTGGAGATTTTTTATCTCTTGGCTGATGTGGCTTTTATCTGTGTAAAAGCCTTCTTTATAGTCTTTTACTGTGCGTTTGTATTTGCCCATACGTTCTTTGATGTTAGGATAGTGGTTTAGGCTTTTGCCTGTTTCAAAGTAAGATACCAAAGAATTTCCGCATTTTATGTTTATATCGATGTTTGGCAATGTTTTAAGATCATGATAATTCTCATCATCAAAGCTTTGATAAAAACTGTGTTTTAAAAGCTCTATCCAAAGCCTTAGTTTGGTGATCTCGCATGAGTTAGGGTTGATATCGACTCCAAAAAGGTTGTTTTCTATGATGTCTTTTTTGGTATGAAAAAGTTCTTGCTGGATAAGATGGGCTTTATCTTTAGGCGTACTTGGGCGTTTATACTCTATAAACTCGCCTTTTCTACCCGTGATGAGAATTTCATCGTTTTGTACTTCTAGGTAAAACTCTTCATCAAAAAGATTTAGCTCATCATAAATGCTCAACATAATATTTAAAGCAGAAACCAAAAAATGCCCACTTCCCACTGCAGGATCGCAAATTTTTATAGAGTTTAAAAGCTCTTTTTGTGCTTTTTTGTCTTCTTTTCTTAAAGACTTTCTTAGTTCGTTTATATTTTTAGCATCAAGATCAAATTGAGCATTGAATTTATCAATCACAACTTTTGTGATACTTTCTTTACACATATAAGAAGTGATAAAGCTTGGCGTGTAAAAGCTCCCTTCTTTGTAGCCATTGAGTTTTTCAAACACATTTCCTAAAACGCTTGAACTTATGAGTTCTTTTTGGCTTAAAATTTCGCTTTGCTCATCATCGCTACCAAAATCAAAGCTATCTAAAAATTCAAACAAGTATTCCAAAAGCCCCACTTGTCCTTTTTTAGCCTTGCATTTATCATCTTTTAGCACGGTGTTTTTATAGTAAAAAAGCTTTAAGTCATTACTTAAGCTTGAAATTTCAAGTGTGTTTTCTATGCTTTGTTTTTCAAACAAAGAAGAATTTAGATAAGGCAGATAAGCAAATTCACTTTTCTTTCTCGTGCTTTTTTCTTTGGCTAAGACTTCAAAGAAAAGTTCGCTAAGCTTGTCAAAATCAGGGATTTTTTTGAAATTTAAAAATTTCAAATTTTTATCATCATTAAAACGCACCAAATTTGACTCTATAAGCTTTAAAAACAAAATGCGATTAAGCCATAAGATCAAAAGTTTTAAGATGGTTTCAAAATTTTCTTCTTTAAGCTTAGAGTTTATAGCGGTGTAGAAAGTGCCTTGCTCTTCTTTGCTTTCTTCACTTTTTGCGATGATGAGTTTTGAGTTTTGTTTGCTCTCATAAAGCCCTAAGATGTATAAAAGTTCTTTGTAAAAAGCGTTGTTGAGTGAATTTGCATCGTTGGGGTTAAACTCACTTAGCAAACAATCCTTGCTAAAAATTTTGAACAAAGGCTTAAGCTTACTAAAGCTTAATTTATCTTGCTCTAAGATAGGTTTTAAATTCACAAAAAGCCCTTTTAAAGTGCTATCGCCATTTAAAATCTTTTCAAATTCTTGATAAATTTCATCGGTATTGCCTTTAAAAAGCGAGTTTTTGCTTTCAAAATTTTCAAAAGCTTCTTTAAAATACTTGCTTTTGTTAAAAAGCTCTTCAAACAAATCCGCCTTAAAGATAAAAAAGCTATAAAAATCCGTGATGATGATGTGCTTAAGCGATGAATTTAGCGCTTTTCTTTCGCGAAGATAGTATAAAATGCACTCATGTAAAGCCTTGCAATTAGGTTTGCTTGGGCTAAAAAATTCTCTAGAATTAGGCAATTTTGCTTCGATGATGACTTGAGTAAGGCCATCTTTTTTTAAGGCTAAGTCTATACCGCTGTTGCCTTTGTGTATGCTTTTGACTTCGCATTGAAAAGATAAATTTTCAAAAAATTTGCTAAGAGCGTTTGCCACAAGGGAATCTTCGTTGTTTTTGAGATTGTTTTCTAAATTTATTTTATAGTCTTTTAAAGTTTTGATAAATTCGTTTAGTTCTGTTTCTAAGATAGGCTTTTTGCGGTGGTAGGGATTTAAAAATTCTTTTTCATTTATAGCTTCAAATTTCATATTGCACTTTCAATAAATTTTAAATATTTTAGCAAAAAAATCTCAAGTTTGGTATAAAATTTAAAAGTTACTTTTTGTAATTTTATAAAAAAATAATTATATAAAATGAGAATATTTGATACAAAATTTTAAAATTTTAAATATTTTTATAAAAATATATCATTTTTTAAATTTATCAATACCCCTAGTTTTATTACAATAATTCTATATATCATTAAAAAGGAGTAAAATGCGTTATTTAGCTATATTTGCGATTTCAATCACGCTAAGTTTTGGTGCAGCTAATCCACCTATACAAGATAGAACGGGCACAGGACTTGTTTTATCAAGTCACGAGCTAGCCAATAAAATAGGCAAAGAAGTTCTTGACAAAGGCGGAAATGCCATAGATGCAGCTGTAGCTGTAGGTTATGCTTTGGCTGTAGTGCATCCTGCAGCAGGAAACATAGGTGGTGGTGGCTTTGCAGTCATTCATCTAGCCAATGGAGAAAATACCACGCTTGATTTTAGAGAAATGGCACCTTTAAAAGCAAGCAGAGATATGTATCTTGATAGCAAAGGAGAAGTTATAAAAGATGCTTCAACTATAGGTTATCTAGCTGCTGGAGTACCAGGAACGGTTAAAGGTATGAGTGCTATACTTGATCGCTACGGCACTATGAAACTAAAAGACTTGATGGCTCCTGCTATAAAACTAGCTGAAAAAGGTTATCTCATCAATGATAGACAAGAACAAACCATGCTAGAAGCTAAAGATATGTTTAAAGAATTTCCTAGTTCAAGCAAATATTTCCTTAAAAAAGATGGCAGCACTTATAAAAGCGGGGATTTATTTGTCCAAAAAGATCTAGCAAAAACTTTAAAACTTATCGCAAAGGAAGGTCCTGATGCTTTTTATAAGGGAAAAATCGCTGATTTAATAGCAACGGATATGGCTAAAAACAAAGGCATTATCACTAAAGAAGATCTAGCACAATACCAAGCTATTTGGAGAAAACCTGTAGAAGGCACTTATAGGGGTTATGATATCATTTCCATGTCGCCACCTAGCAGTGGGGGTGCTCATATTATCGAAATTCTAAATATCATGGAAAATGCCAATATAGAAAATTTAGGCTTTGCAAGCTCTAAAACTTTACACATAATGGCTGAAGCTATGCGTCAAGCTTATGCGGATAGATCAGAATACATGGGCGATCCTGATTTTGTAAAAATCCCACTTGATAAACTTACAAGCAAAGAATACGCCAAAGAAATTTATACAAAAATTCCAAAAGATAAGGCTTTGCCAAGCTCAAAAGTAAAACCTGGTTTAGGGCAAATTCACGAAGGACATAATACCACTCATTATTCTGTACTAGATAGCAAAGGCAATGCTGTAAGCATTACCTATACTATCAATGCGAGTTATGGTTCGGGCGCTGCGGTTGAAGGGGCAGGGTTTTTACTCAATGATGAAATGGATGATTTTTCAATCAAACCAGGCGTGCCAAATTTATACGGACTTGTAGGCGGAGAAGCTAATGCTATAGAACCTAAAAAAAGACCTTTAAGCTCTATGAGTCCAACTATCATACTAAAAGATGGAAAAGTATTTATGGTAGTAGGTAGTCCAGGTGGTTCTAGAATCATCACGACAGTTTTACAAGTGATTTCAAATGTGATCGATCATAAAATGGATATATCAACAGCGGTAGAATCTCCAAGATTTCACATGCAGTGGCTACCTGATGAAATCAGAACAGAGCCTTTTGGAATCATCAAAGATGTGCAAAACAATCTTGAAAAAATGGGCTATAAAATCACCAAAGAACCTTATATGGGTGATGTAAATGCTATCATGGTCGATCCAAAAACTGGAAAAACTAGGCTCCATGGATACAAGAAAAGAATTCTAACTTCTTATTTACCCTTGAAATTTCAAGGGTAAATTTATACAGGATTTTTAAGTCTTCTTTTAAAAAATGCTCCTAAAATTAAAATCACTGTAAAAGCAATGAAAAAATATAAAAATTTAGGCACAGGCACAGGATCTCCTGCTGCATAAGAATGCAATCCTGAAAGATAGAAATTTACCCCAAAATAAGTCATCAAAATAGAATAAAATCCTATAACACTCGCACTTGCAAAGGCGTAAGGATTGTTAAATTTTGAGATAAATCTAAGATGTAAAATCATAGTATAAACAATAATAGAAATTAAAGCCCAAGTTTCTTTAGAATCCCAGCCCCAGTATCTTCCCCAGCTTTCATTTGCCCAAACTCCACCTAAGAAATTTCCTATAGTGAGTAAAGCAAGTCCTATTATCATCGCCATTTCGTTGATACAATGTAAGTTTAAAATACTTTGATCTATTTGAGCTTTTTTTGGATTTCTTAACATAAATAAAATCAAGCTAAATACTCCAAGTAAAAAGCAAAGTCCTAAAAATCCATAGCTTGCAGTGATGATAGAAACATGGATATTAAGCCAATAGGATTTTAAAACGGGCACAAGATTTGTAATTTGTGGATCCATAAAACCAAGATGTGCTACAAAAAGAGAAATTCCAGCCATAATACTTGCAGTACAAAGCGCTAAAGAAGATCTTTTACAAAAAACAAGTCCCGCAAAAGCACAAGCAAAAGCTATATAAACCATACTTTCATAAGCATTACTCCAAGGAGCGTGATCTCCTACATACCAACGAAAGATTAAAGCTAAAGCATGAGCTAAAACACTTAAAGCAATGAGAATAAAAATGGCATTTTTAAGCATTTTTGGAGCTTTTTTAAGGCTTAAAATTTCATAGACTAATAAGATAAAAAGCATACTACCTAGTAAAAGATAAATAGGGGTGAGATTGTCAAAAATATTATAATGATTTAAAAAAAGCTCTAAAGAAATTTGAGTAGGTGTAGGGATAAGATTTGATCTATAAAAATTTTGGAAATTTTTAAGTCTTTCTAAACTTTCATCGGCTTTAGAAAAATCTTTGGTACTAAAAGCTTGTTCAAAATCAAAAAAATATTTTGCCAATAAGCTTTGTATATTTTCTATATCCTTTAAATCAAAAGGCATAGGTGTAGCAGGAGAATACCAAGTATAGGTTTTTTGGCTTGGATCAGGAAATATTCTAAAAATTTCTCCGCTATAGATATAAAAAGCAGTGTTGATTTTTTCATCAAGAGCTAAAATATCTTTATCAAACTGATCTCTTAGAGTAGGTTTTTTGCGATTTACTTCTTCTATATAGTTTGAAAGTTTGTAAAAATCTCCATCAAAAACATCATCATAAGCAAGATATTTTTCATTTTTATCTACACCTAAAATTTCTTTTAGCTTTGCAGTTTTTACGCTAATCATTTTTATTTGTCTAAAATGTTGTGGATACATCATCATACCAAGAAAAATTTGATTATAGTTTAAACCTAAAAAATCATTTTTTTTGGTAATCTTATGAATGTAATTCATCGCTAAAGTATCGATAGGTTTTATCCTGCCATCAAAGTCTTGCACAAGTAAGCTTCCAAAAAGCATAGAATGTTTTGCAGAATTTTCTTTGATATTTTGTATAAGCTTTAAGGTATTTTCATCGGCAAAACTTTTTATGTTAAAAGCAAAAAGACAAAAAAGAATTAATAAAAGATTTTTTTGATTTTTAAGATAGTTTGATAATTTTTGAAATCTTGAGTTTTTAGCAAATAAAATCCATAAAAAACCTAAAGTCAGCAAAGTATAGCCTATATAGGTTGGAATTTTTCCAGGATTTTTATTGACTGAAAGTATGGTGCCTTGTTCGTCTTGATCATAAGAACTTTGAAAAAATCTATATCCGCCATAATCTAAAACATTATTCATAAAAATTTTATACTCAAAACTTTTATCTTGATCGATCACTTCGATATCTGAAGCATAAGAAGAAGGACTCATAGAACCTGCGTAGCGATCTAGGATAAAATCTTTTAAAGCCAAAGAAAAAGGCAATTTGATCTCTTCAGGACCCCAGTTGAGTGCAAAAATTTCACCTCCTAGTCTAAAAGGTAAAACATTTTCATTGTTGTAATTTGGAGTGAGTAAAATTTCTTTGCTTTCATTATTAAAAGAAATTTGCATTTTGATGATAGGATTGCTCATTGCATTAGGGGCTTTTTCATAATCAAGTAGTTTTAAATTTATAGTTTTATTTTGTTGCATGGAAACTTTTTTCTCAAAACTATTATGGAGTAAAGGATTAAAAGCCACCCCAAAGGATTGATATTCTATAACCTTACCTTCATCATTATAAAGCATTAAGGCTATAAATTCATCTCTTGTCACAATGATATCAGAACTTTGCCCTTCTCTAATGTGCATACCTCCTTCTACGCCAAAATAACGCGTGATTGCAGCGCCAAGTAAAATTACTATAAAAGCACTATGCAAGAGCAAGGAAGCGTATTTTTTTCTTTGCAAAAGTTTATGTATAAAAATAATACCTATAAGATTGATTAAAAGCAAAAAGTGTAAGATATCAAACCATAAAGCATTATAAACTAAGGCTTTAGCAGTATTTGCACCAAAATCATTTTCGACAAAAGTCGCTACTGCACAAGAAAGAGCATAGATAAAAAGCAAAATAAGACTCATCCAAAAGGAAAAAAAGATTTTCTTAAACATTTTTTTCCTTGTATGCTAGAAAAAGTGTTTTAAAAAGCTCATCTTCATTAAGCTTTTGATTTTTTTCATCTTTTAAAATTTCCATAGTCAAAACAAGGCGTTTAGCACTCATAAAACCAGGATAAATCAGTAAAGTTTTATGTTTAGGAGTAAAAAATACCAAAGTAGGCGTAGCGTCTATATTGAATTCTCTTGAAAGTTCTTCTGTGCTTGTTTTTTTATTGTCGTAATTATGAATTTTATGATAACTTGTATTGATATAGTAAGAATTATACGTGTTTTTTAAGATATTTTGAACTTCTTTGTTGTTTTGAATTTCGTGTTTTAATTTATCGCAATAAACACAATTATTTGCACTAAAAATAATTAGCACAGGTTTGTCAGAAAAAACAATATTTTGATTGTCTTTAAAAAATTCTGCGATTTCTTTGTAAGAGTTGAGATCAAGATTGTTTGTATCTTGTTTGTATTGTTCTGTAGTTTTTGTTCCTTTGGAAAGAATATTTTCATCTATTTTTTCATCATTACAAGCACAAAATAACAATATTATAAATCCTAAAATCAGTTTTTTTAACATCAAATCCTTTCATTTAAATTGCCTAGAAAACCTAGGCAATTATTATTTTAATAAATCCACTATAAAAGCATAAATCATCAAGAATAAAAAGATCATTCCCGTAATCAGCATCAAATAACCTGCTAATTTAGCAATGCTTTTATAAGAATTAAATTTAGAGTTTTTCTCATATAAACTTTCAAGCCTTCCGCTTTCTTTTAGGCGTTGATAATACGCATTTCTTTCTTGTTTAATCTCGGCTTCACTTTGGGTTCCTGAGAAAATTACCATATCCATAGGGAAGCGATCTGCTCTAAAATGAGTATTGAAGAAGTGGATTGCAAAGATAAATCCTGTTGCAAGTAAAGCTTCATCAGAATGCACTAAAGAACAAAGATTGATCATCCAACCTGGTAAAAAGGTACTAAAGAAAGTAGGGAACCATAAAACCAATCCTGAAAGTCCTATAACAAACATACCCCAAAATACTGCTAGATAGTCAAATTTTTCCCAATAAGTCCAGCGGTCAAATTGTGGTCTTTCACCCATGCCAAAGAACCATTTAAAATGTGCTTTCATATCTTTAAAGTCCTGCCAATTTGGCATTAAAGAATCAGGTCCAAAAAGGGCTTTTAAAATTTTCATTTTATCAAGTTTTCCTGTTTGTGGATCACGTACTAAATCTCTTCTTTTCCAGTTTACAAGTATGATTTCTCCAATATGAGAGAAAAAGACTATAAACATAACAATAGCACTAATATGATGTACTATGGTTGCACCGATTGGTCCGCCCATAAGATCTATCATGGTTTGTGCCCAAGGAGCGGTATAAAATTTTTGTGGCAAACCTGAGAAAGCAAGTCCTAAGAAACTTGCCGCCATAAAGAAATGCTGAATTTTATGGAAAGTTGAAAAACGTTTGATTAAAACCTTGTCATTGTGTGCATTTTCTTTTGCTTTTTTCCATTCTATAGGATGTGAAAATCTTGCTAAAATCAGTCTTATACTCCAAAGTAAAGTATGCAAACCAAAGAATACAAAAACTCCTATCACTAAAGCGGTCATAAAGATATAAGCACCGTGAAGTAAAGGATAGTTTTCTCCATCACTATGATCAGCATGTGCAATAAAATTGGCAAAATTTTCATTAGAATTTGGATGACACTGTGCACAAGTTTGAACACGATTTAAAGACGATAGGGTTGAGTTTAAATCTTCAACTTTTAAAATATTGTGTTTGCCGTGACAATCATAACAGGCTGCGATTTTTGGAGCACTACCAGGACTATTTAATACCATAGCCTTACCATGGAAAGTATCATGATAGCGATCTTGTTTATCTTGATGACATTCACCGCATTTAAAATCACTTCTTTGTTTTAAGGTCATTGCATTCATTAACGGATCGTTGTTGTGGATATCATGACAAGTGGTACAAGTTGGAATTTTTTTCTTTTTTCCATCTTTATCAAGTTGTATTTGGCTGATATTTTGATGAATGCTGTGTTTAAATTCTTTATCTACATCTTTATGACAACTTGCACAGTTTTTATTGATAAGATCTAAATTTGCAGCATTATTGTAGCGAATAGATTTTTTATCTTCGCCTTTTCCGTGGCAATCCCTACAACTTGGAACATCTCCAAAATACATTCTTGAATGAATACTATCTTTAAAATCATCTAAATTTTTAGCGTTTTGCCATTTTTCTATTTGTTCTTTTTGAACTTTTCTTCCAGAAAGCACCCAAGATTCTATACCATCTAACATAACATAAACATGGGTATAGCCTAATTTTTGGCTTAAATTTGCAATATTAGAAGCATCAAAAGTAAAACGATTCGACCCATAAAAAATTAAAGTTGTATTAAAATCATCAGGTAATAAATTTTGCCAATTTTGCGCATCAACTAAAACAGCATTAGGTATATTACCTGCAACTTCTCTTTCTTCCTTGGAATTAACATCCACAAAATATACATTTTTTTGCCCTAAAAGTTTTTCAGCATCTTTCATGCTGATAGGAGTTACACCTTCAACTATACCTATTTGAATTTTTCCGTCGGCAAGTAAAAAAGGGGTTGAAAAACAAAAAACAGCAAGCAATATAAATTTTATTAAACTTTGTTTCAAAATTTACTCCTTAAACTCGCCCAAAAAATGGGCGAAAATTTTATTTTAAAATATTTTTAGCTTCTTGTATATAAACCAAAGCCTCATCTACTATTTTTTTGGAGTAAACAGGACCATGCACACCCCAAGAACCATCTTTTTGCAATTTTTCTGCAATAGCCCTTGCTTGATTTGCCAAAGTAATAACACGAGATTTTTTCTCTACAGAAAGTTTAGGATTTTCAGCCATAGCTTTATCAATTTCTTTCACGCCTTTAAGAATATTTTCATATCCATCTTTTACAGGTTTTTGCCAACCTACAACAATGTCATAGATAGTCTCTTGATCTGTAAAATGAAGTTTTTTAGGTAAATTTGATTGAACCGCACTGTGACATCCACTTGCACCTGGCCCCATTAAATTTGGATCACTAAAACTTGTACGTCCACAAGCCCACATTAAATCAAGGAAAAATCTTCCATCATCATCTCTAGCGATGGTCCATCCTGGAGTTTTTGGAGATCTTTCTTTACCTTCTGGCGGATTAAGAGTTTTAGCAGTTTTATCAACTTTTATTTTCCAAATGTGAGAAGCTCTAACATTATCAAATCCACCTTTATCGGGATTTTGAACTGCTCCAAAGTTTTCACAACTCATCATATTTGGCATGTGACAAGCTGTACAATTATCTTTTGAATGAATTCCTCCTTGTTTAAAGAAGCTAGCTTGTGTGTCATGACAATCTGCACAAGTTTTTTTAAGCCCTACTTTAGTATATCCATCTTTCCAATCATTGAAAGTAACCTCATGAGGATCGTGGCAAGTAGAACATCTCATACCCTTATCATAGTGAGCTGAACTATACATTTGCGCACCTTCAGTTCCACAAGCTGGACAGCTAGATTTGAAGAAGGCATTAAATGGTTTTCTAGGATTTTTCTTAGCATCTTCTTCATTATAAGAAAATCTTTGATGACATCTTTCGCAGTTTGATGGCATACCTGCACCTCTAGCACCATAAAGATGAGCACCTGCACCATGACATTCTTCACAAGAAATACCTTTTGAAATTGTATGTTTTCTAAGCTCTTGAGTATTTCCTAAAGCTTTATAAAATTCTTCTTTGCTTTTAAAATCAAATTTAAAACTATGACAGGTTTCACAATAAGAACTTGCAGGCTGAAAAAGCATATTTTTACGATATTGTGCTGCATAAGAATTTGTTCCCCAAACTTGAGAGCCATTACCTCCAAATTGTTCCATAGTAGTAGGGAAACCTGGAGAAAATTCTGCTATTTTTTTGGTCATTTCAGGTGTTAAAAACTCACTCCAAAGCCTTGAGAATTGATTGCCGCCAGCTACAATTTTTCCTGTCATATTACTAAGATTTCCATCTTCAACATGATAAGTTCCACGAACCAACCATCTATCAATAAAACCATATTTTGTTCTAGGTGTTCCAATTACAGCATAGACATCATCAGGATAAATTCCATCTGGTAAAATAGTAGATTGTGAGTTATACATAGGTTTTTTTAAATCATTTCCTACTTCTTCAAACTCATCAGGAAAACGAACGGTTTTTGCATGACGTGATCTTTCCCAAGCTTTATATTGAGCAGGATGACATTCACCACATTTTTTTGGACCTACAAATTTATTTGGAAAATCTAAAAAAGATTCCATTCCTAAACGATAAGTCACTGAAGTATGAGCTAGATTGTTTTGCTGTGCAAAAGTAGGACCATTAGAAAATTCTACATATTCTTCTTCCCTATCACTAATAGCATATTTACCTACTATACGACCTTCTTTTTCATATTTAAACATAGGATGATGTTCTTTAAGATATTTAAAAAACGCATCTTCTTGGTGCACATAACCCTCAAGCGTTCTTGGTTTAGTATCGCCATCTTGTGCAGCTTCTCCTTGAATAAGAACATTTGAATTTTCTGCACTACTCACATTTAAAGCAAATCCCACCCCAAGTAATAGGGTTAAAACCTTTCCCTTAGAAATAAGCTTTTTCATAAGATACACCTTATAAATAAAATTTTTAAGATAATATAATTATGAAATAAATAGTTTAAGATATAAATTATCTTATTTAAATTATATTAACTTTTATATATAAAGTTTATGTTAATTAAACTTAATAATTAATAAAATTAACAATTTCATCGTGAATTTATATATTAATTTCTATTTTTTATTTAAAATTCTATCAATAAACCAAGTAGCCGATCACGCAAACAACTTTTTTAAAAGAACTAAATTTTTACAATCCATACAAATATACTAAACCTTCCAAACTCCTAAAAACACCCTATTCTCTTAAAAACCTTAACCAGCAACAAACTCTTTTTTAAACACGATTCTAAGCACCATCTAAAACAACAATAAAAATAAACATAGGATTTATATATAAAGTAAGCAATGAAGACATTTAACAAGTCCGCAATGAGCTACTTTCCCCCTGCCAGTAAGGCGTAGTATCATCACCCACGATGTGCTTAGCTTCTTGGTTCGGGATGGAGCAAGGCGTTTCCACATCTGTATAATCACGGACATTGTTATTTAAATATTCTTTGAAAGATTGAATTTAAAAAATAAAGCTTAATCTTTTTATTTCTTTACTTTTTTCTTTATTCTCTTTCTTCTTTTGTTTTTCTTTCTTCTTTACTTATCTTTTATCTTTGATAAGTTTTTATATAGAATACTTAAAAAACAATGTTAAGAGCAAGTTCTAATATAAACTTTACTTGAAAGATTTTATTAGCTTAAAAACATAATGTTTATATAAATATTTCATATAAAACATTCAAAGCTTTATAAAAACCTTAACAAGGAAGTGATGCTTTATTAAAGATAAGCCAAACGCTCTATTAGTACTGGTCAGCTAAAGGACTTTCATCCATTACACACCCAGCCTATCAAACTAGTAGTCTTCTAGAGAGCTTAGAGAAGATTCATCTTAGAGTTGGCTTCACGCTTAGATGCTTTCAGCGTTTATCCTTTCCAAACTTAGCTACGCTGCGATGCTCTTGGCAGAACAACAGCTACACCAGTGGTTTGTTCAACCCGGTCCTCTCGTACTAGGGTCAAATCTCTTCAATCTTCTTACGCCCACGGCAGATAGGGACCGAACTGTCTCACGACGTTCTGAACCCAGCTCGCGTACCGCTTTAAATGGCGAACAGCCATACCCTTGGGACCTGCTCCAGCCCCAGGATGCGATGAGCCGACATCGAGGTGCCAAACCTCCCCGTCGATGTGAGCTCTTGGGGGAGATCAGCCTGTTATCCCCGGGGTACCTTTTATCCTTTGAGCGATGGCCCTTCCACACAGAACCACCGGATCACTAAGACCGACTTTCGTCTCTGCTTGACTTGTATGTCTTGCAGTTAAGCTGGCTTATACCTTTATACTCTACGAACGATTTCCAACCGTTCTGAGCCAACCTTTGTAAGCCTCCGTTATTATTTGGGAGGCGACCGCCCCAGTCAAACTACCCACCAGACATTGTCCCACTTGAGGATAACTCAAGCTGGTTAGCTACCCAAATAAGAAAGAGTGGTATCTCAACAACGGCTCATATACAACTGGCGTCATATACTCAAAGCCTCCCACCTATCCTGCACATTCTTATCCAAGTAGCAGTGTCAAGCTGTAGTAAAGGTCCACGGGGTCTTTCCGTCTTGCCGCGGGTAGGAGGAATTTTCACCTCCACTACAATTTCACTGGATCCCTCTTTGAGACAGCTCCCATCTCGTTACGCCATTCATGCAGGTCGGTATTTAACCGACAAGGAATTTCGCTACCTTAGGACCGTTATAGTTACGGCCGCCGTTTACTCGGGCTTCGATCAAGAGCTTCGCTAATGCTAACCCCATCAATTAACCTTCGAGCACCGGGCAGGCGTCACACCCTATACATCCTCTTACGAGTTAGCAGAGTGCTGTGTTTTTGGTAAACAGTCGGGAGGGACTCTTTGTTGTAAGTTTCTTCGCTTTCGAAGTAAATCCTAGTACGAAGCTAACCACACCTTATACCGAAGATACGGTGCTATTTTGCAGAGTTCCTTAAAGAGAGTTCTTCCACGCGCCTTAGAATACTCATCCCACCCACCTGTGTCGGTTTACGGTACGGGCAACATTAGCTAAACTTAGAAACTTTTCTTGGCTCGACGGCATCAGGGGTTCTTCTATCCATCCGAAGATTTCAAAAAGCCTTTCAGTTCTCGGAGTGTTCTTATACGGATTTGCCTGTATAAGCTCCTACGACCTTAGACTAGCACTTCCATCCGCTAGCCCCCTTAGCCCTAAGCGTCCTTCCATCGCACACTAATGTTGGTATTGGAATATTAACCAATTTGCCATCGTCTACCCCTTTCGGACTCGACTTAGGACCCGACTAACCCTACGATGACGAGCATCGCGTAGGAAACCTTGGGTTTACGGCGTTAATGATTCTCACATTAATTATCGCTACTCATGCCTGCATGCTCACTTCTATTCGCTCCAGCACTCCTTACCGGTATACCTTCGACGCAAATAGAACGCTCTCCTACCACTTGCACACAACTTAAACTACTTAAACTACTTAAACTTTAAACCAAGAATATTTTTACTGATTTTACTAAGCTTTATTTCTATCTTTACTCTATAAAAATCAGTAAAAATATAACTAAAACATATAACTTAGTTTTTTATATTCTCAACTTAAATAATCTAAGTTGTGTGCAAGTCTACAGCTTCGGTACTTACTTTAGCCCCGTTATATTTTCCGCGCAAAATCACTAGACCAGTGAGCTATTACGCTTTCTTTAAAGGATGGCTGCTTCTAAGCCAACCTCCTGGTTGTTTAAGTAACTTCACATCGTTTTCCACTTAAGTAAGATTTAGGGACCTTAGCTGGTAGTCTGGGTTGTTTCCCTCTTGACGACGGATTTTATCACTCGCCGCCTGACTGCTGTGATTACATATAAGGTATTCGGAGTTTGATAGGGTTTGGTACATTGGTGTATGCCCTAGCCCATTCAGTGCTCTACCCCCTTATATTACGACACAACGCTATACCTAAATATATTTCGGAGAGAACCAGCTATCACGAAGTTTGATTGGCCTTTCACCCCTATCCACAAGTCATCCCGGGGCTTTTCAACGCCTATGGGTTCAGTCCTCCACTAGTTCTTACACTAGCTTCAACTTGCTCATGGATAGATCACTTCGTTTCGGGTCTGCAGCATCTGACTAAGCGCCCTATTCAGACTCGCTTTCGCTACGGCTTCGCGTTTGCTTAACCTTGCCAGACACCACAACTCGCAGGCTCATTATGCAAAAGGCAGTCCATCACACTGTATTGCTACATAGTGCTCTGAATGATTGTAAGCAAATGGTTTCAGGTTCTATTTCACTCTGATCACCTCAGTTCTTTTCACCTTTCCCTCACGGTACTTGTGCACTATCGATCTGGTATTAGTATTTAGGGTTGGATCGTGGTCGACCCGGATTCAGACAGGATTCCTCGTGTCCCGCCCTACTCAGGATACTGCTAGCTAAGCTTTGTTTTTCGCATACGGGACTATCACCCTCTATGGCTATACTTTCCAGAATGTTCTGCTAAACTCAGCTCTTGCACATTGCAGTCCTACAACCCCCAGTGCAAGCACTGGGTTTGCCCTCTTGCGCTTTCGCTCGCCGCTACTGACGCAATCTCTATTGATTTCTTTTCCTGAGGGTACTAAGATGTTTCAATTCCCCTCGTTCGCTCCTATATAGGTAATGTATATCTCTATACATTGGGTTGCCCCATTCGGAAATCTACGGATCAAAGCTTCTTGACAGCTCCCCGTAGCTTATCGCAGTCTAGTACGTCCTTCATCGCCTTTACCAGTCAAGGCATCCACCATTCGCTCTTAGTAGCTTACCTTTT
>NZ_MJXL01000047.1:0-3495 GCF_001762785.1 Campylobacter sp. BCW_6463 | reverse complement strand
ATAGCTATATTAGGAAAATTCCAACCATAAACACTAGGGGAATTAAAAGTATAAACTTCATTAGGGCTAAAAGATAATTTGTCTTTATATTTAATATCGCAATATATCAAAGCCATTTGAGCTAAATACCCACCCAATGAATGTCCTACAAATATAATTCTTTTGTGTTTGTTTTTGATTATTTTATTTACTTGTTCTAAAAATTCTAAAAGAAAAGAAGATTGGATATTGCCATTGAGGGATAGAGTTATGTCTTGAACTATATCTTGAATCGAGCTAATAAAATTATCAGTTTCAGTTCCCCTAAATCCTACTATAAATTCATCTTTTTCTTTATCATAAAACAAAGTAGCACTAAAGCCACTTGTAGTGTTAGGCTGATGAAATTGAACCTCATATCTTTGAATGAAATTTTTAGTCCGTAATTCTCCAAATTCTCCATTTAGTTTATCAAAATTTGTCTTTTCATCAAAGAAATTTAACATTTTTGATTGCCAAGCATCATCTTGTCTTAAATCAATCAATACTTCTTTATCTTTATGTTTTTGACTGACAACATGTTCTAAATTTACCTTTATTTCTCTATAGCCTCTAAGAGAATTTTCTTCTTGAATTTTTTCTTGATTAAAATCTAACTCAAATATATTTCTAGTATTTAAAAAATCAAAATAAAAATAACTAGCCCAGCACATTCTAGCATATTTATAAAGTTTCATATATTTGGCTTGTTTTTCATACATTAGTAGCCTCTTTTTTCTTGTAATTCTTTATATTTTCGAATATCATAGCATATCATTTTTCTTTTGTATTTAGCAAACATACCTATGTCAAGCCAAGAGTATGTATTGTCTATTTTATATTCTTGTATTGTATTTTTGCCGTCCTTATAGTACCATAAAATAATAATTTTTTTTATTCTAAAATCTACATATTGCTCTGTTATGTTGAATAAAATATCCTTGTTTATTTTTTTATAATTATCCCAAAGACTTATAATATTTTTTGCATCATAAATAACCGCCTTAGAATCAGCCTTCTCACACAAACTCTCAAATTCTTTAAAACTACTTTGCCATTCAAGAGGTACAAAAGAGTATCCAAACCAAAGAAGCATGAATAATGGATAAGGTAAAAATAAATAAAACTTTTTAATTTTTTTATCAATATTAAAAATTTTAAAGACAAGATAAAAGACAAGCTTTAAAAATAAATATACCCATATAGTAGAAAGTATAAACAAGCTAATCCATCCAAAGAAAGGAAAAGGGAAAAAGGTTAAAAGAGTTAAATAAGTAATATTATAAAAAGTTAAGATGACAAGAAAAAGATAAAATAAAGCTTGTTTTATATTTTTAAAGAATTGTTTTTTTAAATCATTTGAATTTTCTTTATTGTTAAAATAATGATAGAGCTTGTTTTTCATATATTTTTATCCTATATTACTTTGATTATTATCTTTAGCATCTTCAAACAAAATAGCACTAAAGCCACTTAAAGTGTTAGACTAATGTTTTAAAAGTTTAAATCTATTTACAAAATCAATAGTTCTTTTACTCAGTGCATCATTCAATCCTACCCTACTAATATCATTATCCAATGTTATTTCTTTACTATCAAAACAAGTATTTATAAGAGAAATACAATATTTAGGTTCTATTTTAACTATTTTATTTTGTTCAAAACGAGCTTGTATAGCTCTTGCATAGGTAGAATTTTGATTATTATGTTTATCACCTAGTCTTTGGGTATCTAAATCTTTTTCTAACTCCTTTTCTTGTTTATCAATAATAACACCTGTAAAAACTGGATCTAATAAAGCATAACTAGCATCTGCACAATTAGCATAGTCTAAAAATTTAGTGATTAAGTCTAATTTAGCTTCTTGTGTTTTAATGTTTTTGCTCATTTATATCCTTACTTAAAATTATCAAAATAGCTACAAGTGAATACTTCTTCATATCTAAAATATAATCCAGAGCCCTCATCGCCTCTTAAGAATACACCATCATTTTCATATTTATATCTTATATATGTAGCAAAAGGCTTAGGCATTTTTTTATATTTTTTATCATATACTATGGTTATAATATTGCCATTTCGTTTCTTAGATTTGATCATATCTTCTATATCATAATAAGCAAATGTTTCATTAAGTTTTTCATAATAAAAATATTCATAACCATCATCCTTAACTCGTTTTTCTATAGAAGGCTTTTTTTTGTAAAATCGCTATACAATTCCCAATAAGCTTTATTGTAAATTATTACTTTATTATCTATATCTTTACACAAGCTCTTAAACTCATAATACTGCGGATCCATATATTTATAAGAACATCCTCCTACTAAGAATAATAAAAGATATACAGGTAAAAGAAACAAAGTAAATTTTTTAAATATTGTTTTAAAATTTATAGTTTTTGTTTTATTTTTTAATTTATAAAAAATTTTAAAGATAAAATATAAAATAATAGAAAATATAAAAACAAAAAAGAAAAATATAAGAATAAATATTAAAAGATTAACAAAGAATTCTAGCATTTATTAACTCCTCTTAATTTTCTCTGTTTTTTCATAAGACAATTTGTAGTGTTGGGCTGATGAAATTTAATCTCATATCTTTGAGAAAAATTTCTAGCTTGTAATTCTCTAAAATCTCCATTTAGTTTCACATAAAAAATAAAGAATCATCTATAACCAAATATCCATTATATTCATCATGTAATGCTTTAAAATAGTCCAATTTTTCTAATTCACTCTTATCTTTAAAAAATCTAGTTTTAGATATTTTAAATCCTAAAGCTTTTTGTCCTTCAGTATAAACAAAATTAAAATAACTAGCTTACACAAATTCTGTATAATCTTTTAAATTGTTGATTTATTCCTTATATTATTATTGATAAAGATTACCACAAGCGAGCCCATCCTCTATAAACTCAAAATTCATATTACCCTCATTGCCTTCTAACACATACCTTCTAGTATTCCAATATGGACTTATATGCATATCAACAATCTTGTGTAAAGACATTTGCATATTTTTTGTTTTTAGTACAATATTATCCATCTCTATCTTTTCTTGAAAATTTGAAGGAGTTTTGAAGTATCATCGTAATATATAAAGCCACATTTCTATCCTACTATATTTTTTTACATGTCGAAAATCATCTATGCCGCCTAACTTTTTATCAAAATACCCTAGAATCTTATTATACTTTAGGAAGTTCATTTAACTTACACATATTCCTAAATTGCCAATAACTAGGCTCTAAATAATAAGAATAAGGAGTATAATAAAAGATAATTAAGCCTATACTTCCAAGAAAGACTAAAAACTTTGAAACGCTTTTTGTAGATTTAAAGATGATTTTATAAATAAATTTTAATATAAGATAAGAAAGAATAGTAGAAATTATAATAAGAAGTAATATATATGTCATGGGTTATCTCCTTAGATTCTCTATTTTATTAAAATTAAGATGTAATTTTGTGGTTT
>NZ_MJXL01000046.1:0-2223 GCF_001762785.1 Campylobacter sp. BCW_6463 | reverse complement strand
CTCTTCTAAAATACCATTTGTTTCTTGCATTATGGTGGCTATTAATGAAAGAAAATATTCAAAATGATTGATTTTTTCTGGAGAACTTCTAAAAAGTCCAAGAGGTCCATTTTTAAGAGCGAAATTTTTATTATTAATAGCATTATTTTTTAACACAAAAGTTTCTGTATAAATTTGAATATTTTTCATAAAATGATTAAGATACTCTATACACTCACTAAGGCTTTTATCTTTGACTTTGTTATAGTTAGCATCTAATTCTAAAAGATAGGAATAAAAATAGAGAGTTTGGGTAAGGGGGATAATGGAGTGCTCCCCTGTTACTCCAGAGCTTGTATTGATTGTATGAAGCAGTGTTGTATCGCTATATTGATTGTCTTGATGTAATCCTAGCTTAATCCCTAGTTTTGATATAGGAGAGCCGATATACCATTCATTTTTATATTCATTATTACTTGATTCACAATGAAAGATAGAATCTTGAATTGAGAGTTTGTATATATATCTTTCATCTCCTTTAAGTTCAAAATTTTGAGGTGTTCTCCTATCTTCTTTAAAATGTTGCCAATAATTATAAGCAAGTTGTCTATAATATGGTGCAATATCTGCTAAGATAGGAATGGCATTAATATCAAGTGTCATCATTGTTGTATGAGTAGAAAGACTCATTGTTATCCCATAGTATTGACTTTGTTTTTCTTGGATTATCTTGTGTAATATCTCTCGTATCTTACTTTCTAAGAAAATATTATCTTTGCCTAAATCTCTTGCTCTATTTGCTATATTTTCTATTTCTTCTTTTATAAATCTTTCTTGTTGTTCTTTGCTGTGAAATATAAAGAGTTTTACTATATAATCATAAGGAGGTGCTATCTTTCTAGCTCCAGGTGCATTACAAGTATATAAAGCTTTGATATTGTTTCTATTCCTATCATCACAGATACTTAAAGCAAAGAGTTGTGCTAGACAGCCTCCAAGAGAGTGTCCTGTAATAGTAAGAGAATCTTTTTCTTTGATTTGTGGATAATCTTAATACAAGTTTCATAAAAGTTTAGCATATCATCATATTGGGCTTTAGGTATAGAGCCTATGGTTAAAGAAGCATCAGCTACAAACAAATCCATTTCTGTTCCTCTAATGGCTAAAATATAATTGATATAGCCATATTCACTGGTATAGCCTTCTTCTTTTGTTTTACTATCAATTTGTTTTCTTTTTTCTCCAAATAAAGTAGCAGAAAAACCTGAATTTGCATTAGGACAATGTTTTAATAAATCATAGCGAGAAAAGAATTGTTTAGCTTGGAGTGGGGAGAAGTCGCCACTAAATAACTCATCATCAAAGAAGCCATTTTTAGCTTTCCTGTTTTTTCATCTTTAAAATATTTGTATTCTATGTTGAGAATATCAATTAGGGTGGGGAATACAGATTGGGTTGTATCTTCTTTAATATCTCTAAAATATTTTAATCTTTTCCAATCCTTACCATTTTCCTCTGGCTTATAACTTTCATTAGCTAAATGAAAATATCCATAGGCTGCCCAAGGAAGTTCTGCATTGTCTCGTAATTTAGTGATTAATCCTTTATTGTCCATTTTTGCTCCTTTGTATTGAAGTACAAACTGCAATATTCTTCTATCTCTATCCACTCAATATTATAACTAGCCACAGATTCTTACTCTAAATTGTAACGTCTTGTATTCCAAGTATCAAGTAAAATTATTGATGTAATGTTATCTTTAGAGATAAGTTTTTTATTGCTATACAGAATAGCCATTATATCATATCTAGTCTTTTTTATTTCTCCTATATATGTTGCATATTCTCTAAAATTTTGCAAATAGAATTGCTATTCTTTACTTATTTTATAAGCTCTTCTATTCAGCTCCTCCCAATCTAATGTATCCAAACTTAATCCAAAATACCCTAGAATCTTATTATACTTTAGGAAGTTCATTTAACTTACACATATTCCTAAATTGCCAATAACTAGGCTCTAAATAATAAGAATAAGGAGTATAATAAAAGATAATTAAGCCTATACTTCCAAGAAAGACTAAAAACTTTGAAACGCTTTTTGTAGATTTAAAGATGATTTTATAAATAAATTTTAATATAAGATAAGAAAGAATAGTAGAAATTATAATAAGAAGTAATATATATGTCATGGGTTATCTCCTTAGATTCTCTATTTTATTAAAATTAAGATGTAATTTTGTGGTTT
>NZ_MJXL01000045.1:0-9771 GCF_001762785.1 Campylobacter sp. BCW_6463 | reverse complement strand
CTAAACTTTCAAAAAAACCTTCACATTCTATAGAAAAAAGTTCTTCAAGACTTTCTTTGATAAGGGCTTTAGTGATTTTAAAGGGTAGGGGATTTGAAGTAGAATTTGATATATTAAGACTCATAAAGGAATTTGAGGCCATTTTTTCTCCTTAATGTGGTAATAAGATTTATCAAATACAAAGCTTATAAGTGTGATTAAATTTTTATTTATATTTGTTTGTAAATATTGTAGCATAGTTGGGGTAAATTTGAGTGTGTTTTATGATTATGAATATTTATTCATAAAGTTTCATATATACTATGGTGAATTTTTTTTGCGTGTTTCCTAAGATTTTTGCCCAGCCAAGTTTGGCGGTATTTTCTTCTCCTAACACAAACTTCATTTCTGAAGAATAGTTGATTTTAAGATATAAATCAACACAAAATTCATTATTTGTTAAAAACATTATGCTATTTTTTAAATCATCATGTTTAGTTCCATTGGGCATAAATTTAATCGCTTCTTGATATGAAATATCTTTTATATAAATTGCTATTTTATTTTGATAAGAGGTAAATTTATCACCTAGTATGAAATTACTCCCCAAGGCATGATTTTTTACGCCCAGTTTATTTCTTTGAGTATCAGAGATTAAAATTTGGTGAGGCAAATTTTCAATGATTGATAATTTGTCTTTTAGTTTAAAATTAACTTGCAAAACTCTTTCTATATATGTTTTTGGACGTCTTAAGCTCAATAATAAAGGTGCAAATGGTAAATATTTTTTTGCAATATCGTATTCTTTAATTCCTAATATATTAAATAAAATTTGAGAAATAGAGTCTTTAAAATTATCATTAAAAGATCTTGGATAATTTTTTAAGCCAATAACATCGAAAAATATCCAAAGTAAATAGTGATTAAAAAAATCAAAAAATAAAGTCCAACCTTGTTCTCCATCTTCATTTCTGGATAATTTATCTAACATAAATGAAGGAAGTTGTGAGGAAACTCCATGTAAGCCCATAAAATTTACAAATAATTCTATAAATGATTGATCTGAAAAAATAATTTTTTCTAAATCTTTATTTGGATGCTTTAAACTTTTATTGGTTCTTAAAAATATATTTTTTTTCCCATAATTTTTTTCTAGCTTTCTTATAAGTTTAAAAAAACTATATGAAGTTGGATCATTCATATTAAAGCTTTTTTTCCAAAAGAAGCAGGATAATGCAGAATTTCTTTTGAATCAAGACATTTTATCTTTAATTCACAAAAGGAATTAATGCTAGCAAAAGATGCTAAAAATTTGGATATAACTAATCCTAGTAAATAGACTTCACCTAAAGTATAAAACTTAGAATCCTTAATACTAAAAATAGCTAAGGTCCCTTTTTTTGTAATATTTTCATCAATTAGATAAGTGCTTTTGCTTTGAATATCAACTATAGATTCTTTTAAAAGTTCATAAGATTTCCAATTTAACTGATTATCTAAAAAACTATAGCTTTCTAATACACCAAAAAAAGCTTTTCTACTTAATATGGTTTGATAAGAAAAAGATAATACAGAAACAAGTTTCCACAATAAATTGCCATCAACGCTGCATCTTCTCGCTTCACTTGGAATTTCGATATTTTTAGTATCAACACCTTTTAAATTACAATTATTAATATCTCCTATTTTTAATCTTGAAGGCAGATCTCCATTGGAGCATAAAAGATCAATGCTTATAGTTTCATCCATTAAATAAGAGGAGAAAAAGGAAATTTCGCTAAATACTTCTCCTTTAGAATTCTTTTTAGTATTTATGCTATAAAAGTCTTTTTGATTATCTTTTAAAAATTCAAAACGTTCAAAACTCTTATAGTTTTTTAATAATCTTTTACCCCCTTCGCTATTGTGTGCTTTAACTTGCAATGTTTGTATAATCTCATAAGCTTTAGGTTGGCTTCTATCAACAAAAATTCGATAACTATCTTTTTTATGATTATTTATAAGAGGTTCTGCGCTTTTTGCAAAGATATTGATAATAGGCGTCATACTTAAAGAAAACAATTCTTTTCTAAATATGCAATTTGCAGGAAATGGTTTAGAGAATTTAAATTCAATATTAATTGTTCTTCCTTGGCAATTATTTAAAATATCTAAGTTATTAATTCTTAGAAAATTAAATTTATGGGGCATAAAAAAATATTCCCTTAACAAAGAAAAAGCTTCAAAGCCTAAATCATTATAAGATAAACTACTTTCATCTGGATTTAATCCTATTTTTTCAATATCGTAAGTATTAAGAAAAAATTCTTCATCAGTTTCCAAACATTGAATTTTTAATTCTTTCAAATAAGAATGTATATATAATAATAAAGTAGTAGACATGTAAGTATCGTTACCTAAATATAAATTAATTTTTTCTAAGCCCAAATCACTTATTTTTGTTTCTGCTTTATCTATTTGTAATTTTAAATTAAAAGTATAGTCTTGGTTTTTACTTGATGCAAAAACCTCATTTATCGAAATAGGGTAAAGATAGACATCATAAACAGTTTTAAATTCACAAATGCATTTATCTATAGGTTTTGATTTAACAACGGTTCCTTTTGGAATAGTAAGTTTATTTTCTTTGCTATTTTGTTCAAGTTTAAATTCTTGCATACATAATGAGGGTATGGGATTTGTATAGTTTGGAGAAACTATATTGATTAAAGATTCTGCAATATGCGGGATATTTTCATCAAGTTCTTGGTGAATTTTAGAACTTAGGATGGCTAAATTTTCAATAATTCTTTCTACATCGGGATCTTTGCTATTGTAAGCTAAAAATGGAGCTAGTTTTGGATAATTTTTTACAAAATGTTCCCTAGTTTCATATAGATATTCAAGCTCTTTTTGATAATAAAAGATATTATCTTTCATTTAACCTCACAATATCTATTATTTTTAAAAATAATTTCTATGCTAAATTCCTTAAAACGATCCTCTTGAAAAAAACATTTTACAATAAAAGAAAGTTGCCAAGGACTTAAATTATTATCATAAGTAATAGAAACAACTCGTATTCTTTTTTCATAACTATCAATTAACTTTCTTATTTCCTTAGCCATTGATATGCATAATTCGCTAGAACTAAGATTAATGTCAGTCATATTTGGCATCCCTAAATCTTTCGCGGTATAACAGTCATTAATCTTAGAGTTGAGCAAAACTTTTATATTATTCTTTACATCCTCAAAATCATTTTGATAGAATGGAATATGAATGTTTTGCTCATCTAAATTATGGATCAGTTTATCTAGCAAGGACATTATTATTCTTTATCTAATTTTCCTACTAAAGAAAGTTCAAAATTACCGCCCATATATTTAAAATGAGGTCGGACACTTAGCCCTATTTTATACCATCCTGGCTCTCCTGGTATATCACTAACTTTCACTTGTGCTGCTCTAAATGGACGACGACTTCTCACTTCAGAAGGTGGATTTTCTTGATCGGAAATATATTGTCTAATCCATTCATTAAGTCCATTTTCAATATCGCTTCTTTCTTTCCAGCTCCCTATTTCTTCTCGTTGTAAAACCTTTAAATAGTGCGCCAATCTTGAAATTAAAAAGATATATGGAAGTTGAGTTCCTAATCTGTAATTTGTTTCAGCTTCTTTACCTTCTGGGGTATTTTGAAATAATTTTGGTTTTAACGGAGAATTTGCTGAAAAAAATGCTGCATTATTACTATCTCTTCTTAATGTTAAAGTTATAAAACCTGCTTCTGCAAGTTCATACTCTCTCCTATCTGTAATCAAAACTTCTGTAGGTATTTTTGATTGTATAGTTCCAAAATTTTCATAAAGATAAGTAGGCAGATCCTTAACAGTCCCTCCACTTTTTGGTCCTATAATATTTCCACACCATCTATACTTAGCAAAGCTTTCTGTCAATCTTGTACAAAAAGTATACGAAGAATTAGCCCACAATAAATGATTATGCGAAGCATGTACATTTTCTTTATAATTAAAACTTTTGATAGGGTTTTCTTCAGGATCATAAGGGCTTCTTGCTAAAAATCTTGTCACTAGTAAGCCTGTATATTTAGAGTCTTCATTTTCTCTAAAAGTTCTCCACCTTGTATATTGAGGACCTTCTAGCAAACCTTGCAAATCTTGAATATTTGCAAGTTCAGAATAATCATCAAGCCCAAAAAATTTTGGTCCAAAAGATGTTAAAAAGGGAGAATGACTCATAGCCGCAATACTAGCCATTTTATTTAAAAAAGTCATATCAGGACTTGCTGATCCAAGTTGATAATCTCCAATGATTGCTCCTACAGGCTCTCCTCCAAATTGTCCATATTCTGAAGAATATATATTTTTATAAACAACGCTTTGTGTTATATCTGGATTGTTTTCAAAATCCTCTAAAGCTTCTTCTTTTCTTATATCAAATAGGTCGATTTTTATATTTTCATTAAAATCAGTTCTTTCAACTAGAAATCTAAGTCCACGCCAAGTAGATTCAAGTTTTTGAAATTCTTCATTATGTAAAACTTCATCCATTTGTTTTGAGAGTAAATGGTCAATATGGGCTATCATTTCATCAAGTGCAAATTTATTGATTTTTTCTTCGGCATTATCACTTTTTACAATTTCTGAAATAAATTCAGCAACACCTCTTTTGGCAATACTATAACTTTCATCAGTTTTAGAGTATTTGCTTTTCTCCATAATTTGTTCAATAATTGGCGTATCAATTACTTTGGTATTTGCCATTTTAATTTCCTTGCTCTTCTTGTTTAATTTCTAAAAGTAACTTTTCTTTAGTTTTTTCATTTTTTAACGCTTCTAAAACAGCTTTTCTAAAATCAGGAATATTACCCATAGGACCTTTTAAAGCCATTAAAGCTTCTCTTAGTTGCAATAATTTGTTTAACTCAGGTATTTGTTTAGCTAAGCTATCTGGAGAAAAATCCTTCATGCTAGCAATATTGAGCTTAACATCAAGCTCTTCAGCTCCTGTTCCAAGAGTATTTTTTACGCTAAAACTCGTTGTTATATTGAGTTTTCTCATAACTTGATCAAAATTGATCTTGTTAATTTGCAAAATTTCTCTTTCCTCTAAGGGGGTTTCGTTTTTTCCTTTTAAATTTGCCATTACCATTAATTTTAACGGCAGCTCCACATCCTCATTTTGTCCATTAGTTTTAGCTTTATATGTAATATTAATTCGTTCCTTTGGAGCATGAGATCCATCTGACATTTTAAATCCTTAAAAATAAAAATTTTAGCTTAATTATTATATTAAAATTTGCTAAATTTAATCTTGCATCATTTAATTTTATTTTTTGCGTTTTCATATTCTTCGGCTAGATAATCTTTTAGTAGAGTTTTTTCCATTAACTCTACTAAGTATATATTTAAAATTTTAGAGTTCTTTTTCATTCCTTTTGATTCAAAAATTTTTACCATATCTAGCAAGGAATTAATATTATTCATAGTAGAATTATTAAAATTTTCTTTATCAATATTCATCAGCATTTGCTCAAAATCTTGTAATGTATGTTCTTTGTCAGTTTTTTTACTTGAAAAAAAACTTTTTTTATTTTCTTTGGATTTAACAAAATATTTATAAACTTCTTCTTTGCAGATAAAATCACCATTTTGAAAACGGAGAAGTTCAATAGTATCAAATTTAGAAATAAAATCACTTGTTAATATTATAAGAATGTCTAATTGTTTATTTTTTTTCTTTTTTTCTAAAAAATCACAAAAGAGTTGTACACCCTCTATCCAAAAAGGATTTAAAATAAGTTCATGCATAAAACATTTAATATGTTCTATATCATTTTCTTTATCAGAAAGTAATATGCGAATTATATCTGCATCAGGTTTTCTTATTTTAGTAATTTTTTCATTATTACATTCAGGCAAACACCTGATTTTTCCCCACATTGCTTGGGTGAATAAAGCGTAGATATTGAGATTATTTTCATCCTCTTCTAAAAGCTCAAATGCAAGTTTTTGATAAAAATTTTTATATTCTCTCTCGTTTAAAGAGTTAATATTATCGCTTCTAATGTTTATAGATACTTGAGTTACAGGAGATTTTGGAAGTTGTGGTGCAACTTGAGCAATTTCAATTTTTGCAAAATTGCAAGATAGTAAATTTTCAAATTCGGAAAATAAAGTAATAAATTGATTAACAATCTCAGATGATATAAGCACTTTTGTTTTATTGTATTCTTGAATAAAATTTTGAATAAAATTTTGAATTTTTCGCTTTTGAGCTAATATATAAGCATTATTTTCATCTATAAGTTTTTTTAAATGTTGAAAAAGAAGCAAAAGCTTTTCAAAGCATTCTTCATTGTTTAAATTAAAACACGATAAAAGAAAATAGTTGCAAATTTTAAAATTTAAAGAATGATTTAATAATATAAACTGAGAATATTGATAAACTTTATCCCAAGAAATATTTTCATGGTTTAAAGTCTTATATTTTGACATCTCATCTTCAAGTAACTGAAATTCTTGTAGTTCATCTAAATTATTTTTCAATTGATCACAAAAATACATTTAATTCCTCCAAAAATTTGCCTCATTATAATTAAATTTTAAAAAATATTATGTTAATTTTTTAAAAAATTTACTCAATTAATCATAAATTATATATTCTAAGATAGAAAGGATACTTTAGTTTCATGTTTTGTAAAAAAAGTTTATTTTTTTTATTGCCACTATTCTTTTGCGCTTGCTCAAGTGTTGTTAGTGTTAAGATAAATAATGTAGAGAATTCCAATCTTAATAATAGACATGATGATGTTCCTGTTACAGCTATTGTATATCAACTTAAGGATATTAAAAAATTTGAAGAAGCAAGTGATATAGATTTGGCTACTAGAGAAGAGGGGGTACTAGGCAAGGATAAACTTGATTCTATTAAAACGCAAATTGCACCTAAAGACAATATTATCGCGGTTAAAGTAGATGAAGAAGAGGTTCCTTATGTAGGCATTCTTGTATTATTTGCAAATAATACAAAAAAAACAACAAAAATATGGGCAAAGACCGAAGATGCAAATGGGTTTGGGAAGAATAAGTATTTAAAATTTGAAATATCCAAAGAAGGTATCAAAAGAATTAAATAGGAATAATATATGGCAAATAAATTAAAAGTTGCTTGGTTTGATGGACTTAATATTGGACAAACCCATTTTGAGCAGCAAGAAAGATTTTTTAATAGAAATATAGATCTTAAAACTATAAATATATATAGTAATTTATATGGAATAATAGACTTGGAATTTTCTCAAGAGATGTTATTGCAAGGAAAAATTGCACTTTCTAAAATTTCAGGTATCGCACAAGATGGAAGCATTTTTAATGCACCTGAGCAAGATTTGTTGCCTGAGCCTATTGAAATCAATTATGAATCTTTAATTGATTCAGTTGTGGTATTAAAAATTCCTATCGGAGTTACTGATATTGCTGATTTATCTTTAAGAAATACTTTTCCAAATTCAAAGTTTATATGTCTTAGAAATAGTATTGCTTTAAGAAATTATGATGATTCAAAATCTAATGTAATGGACAAAATTGAAGATGAGTACGAACTTGAAAATCTGACTTTTACACAAGAGAAAAAAGATTTACTTCTTGCTAGTTTAAGATTAAAACTTGGCATTTTAGGTAATTCAACTCCTGATGAACTTGAATTACCAATTGCAAAAATTAAAAATATTGATATCAATAAAAAAATTGAATTAGAAAGTGATTTTATACCCACTTGCTTAAATATCAGCAAAATATCTACCATAAGATCCTTTTTGGAAGAAATTATTTTTTCAATCAATCAACATAAAAAAGTTCTATCTAATGTTTTTAAAGGAATCGATCAAACAAAAAATACATTGGATTTTAGCACTTTTTTATCCCTTAATCTTTTAAAAAAATGGTATTTAATATTTTCACATCTATCAAAAAAAGATAAAATACATCCTGAATTTTTATACGAAAAATTTTTAGAATTTCAAGGAGAGCTTGCAGCTTTTAGCAACGAAGAATCTTTTTTAGATTTTATTCCTTATAAACACGATAATCTTTATAATACTTTTTTAAATATGATGAATAATCTAAGATTGTTATTTTCTAAAATCACAAGCCCTAAATATTTTATAGCTAAGACTAGTATTAACGGCAACGGTTTTTATGATTTTATTTTTGATAATTCGGGAATTTTAGAAGAAAGTGAAATTTATTTCGCAATTCGTGCAGATGTTACTACAGAATATCTACTTAATAATTTTAAAATTCAAAGCAAGATACATACTCAAAGTAAAATTAAAAATATAGTCGCAACTCAGCTTGAGGGCTTAAATGTAGATCAAGTACCTAATGTTCCATCTAGCATTCCTTATTTAAATGGTTATGTTTATTATAAATTAGATAAAAGAGATCAACTGTTTAAAGATTTTAAAAATGAAAGTATCATTAGTATGTACTTGACCAACAATATAAAAAACCCTGATATTATAATGTGGGCGGTATTTCAATGAAAGAAATAAATGAAGAAAAAAAGGCATTAAGCTTACTTCTTGATTCAGATTTTGATGGTTTAAAAAACAATAAAATTATTGATTATTCTTTGGAGTTGCTTTTGCTTTCTTATAGACTTTCAAAAATAAGCTCTATGGATACAAGTAGTATTAATCAACTTAGAGAAACATTGATTAATAAAATTTTAGATATAACCGCTAAATTAAGTATATGTAAAGAATATGATGAAAAAGAAATTATTAAATTCAAATATTGTCTTTGTGTCTTTATAGATGAAAGCTTAATGAAAAATGAACTTTTTATTAATTTTTGGGCTCACAATACTCTAACTGTAAGGTTATTTGATGAAACTTTAGGTGGAAATAATTTTTATGATATTGCATCATCTTGGATTAATAACCCTTTTAAGTTTAAAGATTTTTTGGAATTTATCTATGCTTGTTTGATTCTTGGTTATAAAGGAAAATATAATGAGACTAAGGATAGAGATGAAAAAATAATTCATTTTTGCAATAATATTGCCACATCTTTAAAACCGGTTTATAAGATAGAAGAAGAGTTAGCTTTTAATAAAGCATATAAAACTGGTTTGAAAGAAAATATTTGGCAAAAATTTATAAGATTGTATTTTAAAAAACTTATTATCGTTGTGCCAGCATTGATTATATTAGGAGTATTAAGCTATGCAATTTTCAATTTAGAAACCAATAATCTTAAAGTGGATAATAATATATCCGTATTGATAAAAAATTTAACACATATAGAATAAATATACTAAATTTTTAAATATCAATTTATTTGTTATGAGTAAAATTAAATAAAAATTATTTTACAGCTAGAATAAAAATCAAATGCAAAACCTATAAAAGGATAAAAATATATGAAAAAACAAGCTCTATTATTTTAATGATAAAGAAAAAGTTATACTGCTAACACTAAACCACAAAATTACATCTTAATTTTAATAAAATAGAGAATCTAAGGAGATAACCCATGACATATATATTACTTCTTATTATAATTTCTACTATTCTTTCTTATCTTATATTAAAATTTATTTATAAAATCATCTTTAAATCTACAAAAAGCGTTTCAAAGTTTTTAGTCTTTCTTGGAAGTATAGGCTTAATTATCTTTTATTATACTCCTTATTCTTATTATTTAGAGCCTAGTTATTGGCAATTTAGGAATATGTGTAAGTTAAATGAACTTCCTAAAGTATAATAAGATTCTAGGGTATTTTG
>NZ_MJXL01000044.1:0-4846 GCF_001762785.1 Campylobacter sp. BCW_6463 | reverse complement strand
TTAGATCAAGATAATACTATAAAACAAGATACACCTAGTTATTATTTTTCTCCTAAAGATGAAAGCAGTGGCAAAGGAAGACTTAGCATCTTTTATAAAAATGATGAACTTTGTTTGCTTAATTATTCTATTATAGAAAATTCTTTAAATATTAAATTAGAATGTTTAAGCAAACAAAGCTTAGAGTATAAAGACTTAATTTCAAACACTTTAAAAGAACAAAAAACCACACAAGTAGATAAAAAACAAGCTATAGCTAAACTTCATGCTCTTTTAGAAAATCAAAACCTAGAATGTATCCATGGAGGTAAAGTCATACTTAAATCAAACAAAGGAAAAACTTTTAAAGATGATGGTGTGCCTATAATGCTAGAAAGTGATTTATTAAACTCTAGTATAGTAGCTTGTCCTAATACTATAGCAGGTGTAAGTGTTCCTTGTACTAAAGTTGTTAATGTAAAAGGATCCTTATCTCAAAAGAAAGTCAATAATGAATATGTAATCTTACAAGAACTCATATCAGCTTGTATTAGTGATAAAGGTTTTCCTTTAAAAGTAAGCTTTACTCCTACTAAGTTTAAATTTGATCACAGCTTTAATCCTAAAGAGGGCTTAGGAGAACAAAGTAAAAATCAAATAGAGTTAAAAGAACCTATAATAAGACTTCATTATAAAAGTGATAGATTTCAAAAAGATAATTTACCTATCTATAATCTTTTAATCAATAATGAAAAAAAAGAACAAAATAAGGCTTTAAATGAATTTAATATAGATTTAAAAGATTTAAAAGATATAGAGGATATAAATATTCTTAATCAATTCAAACAAGACTTTAGTAAAGATTATGAATTTAAAGAATTAAATCTTAGCTTTGATACTAATTTAATCAAACTTTATTTTATTATCCCAAAAAACATTGCTAAAGTTTATAAAAGTGCTTATAAGGAATTTGAAAATAAAGATTTAGGAGTAGGGTATTTTACACAGCTACATGAGTATGATAAAATCATCAAAAATGCTTTAGAAGATAATAAAGAATTAAACGAATATCATTTTAGTTTTTTAGCTCCTGCAAAAATGCAAAATTTAAAACTTCAAATCGCACAAGGACTAGATGAAATCTTAGAAGATGAAGATAGAAAACAAGAGCTTTATGTTTGTAAATTTGTGGTGGTAAATGGGGTTAAAATATGAAAATAAAAAATTTTACTTTAATTGCATCAAATCATAATTTAGAAATCGAGTTAAAAAATCTTACCAAAAATGCTAATAAAATTATTTTTATATGCAGTGATTTTGATGGATATAAAGAAGCTAAGAATTCTTTGTATAAGACACTACATACTATTGAAGATAATTTTAAAATTGATAATACAAAAACTTTTAAAATCATACATTTAAATCAAGCCAATAAAGACGAAATCACAAAAGAACAAAAATTTAGCTCTGATAAAAATTTATCTAGCATTAAAAAAATTATCTTTAATAATTTAAAATTTTTAAATAATGCAATTAATCAAAATGAAAATAAAACGCTCAATAAAATTATTGATGAAAACAATGTAGAAAATATTGAAAATTTTTTAAAAGAAATTCAAAAAGAATTAAATATATTATTAAAAAATATCAAAGAATCTAACTATTTTGAGCAAGAAATTAAACCAAAGATACAACTTACCCTAGATACACTTTTTAATACACTTTTAAAAAATATTACTCAATCTAATGATGATGAATATAAGCAAATTATTAGAGCTATAGCAAAATTTTTTATCAATATACTAGATTCTGTAACCAATCTTAAAAAACCTGTCTCTTTAGTCAAAAAAAATCCTTATGTTTTTGTTGTAAATACATTATTTGAAGCTTATAATTCTTCTGCTGAGTATCAAGAGTATAAGGAACAAAAATATTATTATGATTTTGCTTATCCACTTTTAGAGCTTATTACTAGTAAGCTTTATCCTATTATCGCTTTGTGCAATGAAGAAATTTTATCTGATGTATTAATTATAGATGATAAAGTATTATTAGATTTTTCATCTTATTCTAATGTACCTTCTATTAGTCTTTATAAAAATAGTTTTTATAAAGTTATTTTAGATGAAGAATTTCAAGGTATTTTTGATAATTTTTTAGAAAATAATCTAAAATTTGAAAATGAAAAGTTAGATAATACACTTTTAGTGAATTCTAGTTTAAATAATTTTGATACAACATTAAAAAAAGCAATCAATTTAAATATCTCTAAACTCAATCATTTCTTTTATGCAGAATATCCTGATTTAAATTCTTCCATGCTAGTAGAAATGATATTAGATAAAAAAAATACTGATCAAATCAATACAACCAAAATGGGTAAAAATTATTTGCTTATTACTAATCCACCACAGCTTAACAATGCAGGACTTTGTGAGGACTTGTATCAAAAAAAATTAGGAGCAATAATAAAAAATCGCCCCAAAGCTCTTACAAAAAATGAAAAACTTGCATTAAAAGGCGATTTTCCTAGCAAAAGAGATTATGGTTCTTATTTTATAGAAAGAGATGTTAAAAAAGAAGATGATTATGTATTGCAACTTTGTCCTTTTGTGAAACTTGATGGACAGATTTATCAAAAATATAAAGGGTATTTTAATTTTTATAATCAAACATATTCTTGGATGAAACTTTATTTATTAGAATATATAAACGAACGATTAGAATATGAAAAAGTTAAGCAAGATTTTGCTTATATTGATAGCTTTTTTAAATTGCCTAAAGAACTTGAAGAAATTAGCGAAAAAGAAAAAGAAAAAGTAGAAGAATATGTCGAGCTTTTTAATAATTATTTAGATAATATCAATTCTCGCTATGACCAAACACAATCCAATCTTAACTCAGAAACATTAATGTTTAAAACATATGAAAATGTAGATTTTAAGAAATACTCACCTTTAACGGTTGTTTTATTGACTTTAACTTTGTATGTTTTACAAAAAGACTTAGCTTTTACGCAAGAATATTCTTTGGGATATAAATTGTTTCAGGCAAATATTGGTAATTATCAAAAGATTAAAATACCAAATTATTTTAATGAGTATATTTCATTTATCCCTGATGATATTTATTTTTATGATAATGATAAAAAAATTTATATCTTTTTATCTAAAGAATTAAATAAAAATAAAAAAGAAGATGAAGTTATTTATTTAGATGAATTAGCCAAAGCTATGTTTGAAAATGATTTTGAAGAAGAAGATCAAACTTATGTAAATTTTTTAAAAACCTTAAATGAAAGTTTTGATGAGGAGATTGAATTTGAAGAAAATATACAAACAGACAAAACTCTTCCTTCAAAAAAAGATTTAGATAAAAGCATTCAAGATATTATGCTTGATAAAGAACTTGCAAAATTATCTATAGATATTACTTTTTTTAACATCATTAAGCAACTTTTTCCTTTTACAGAATTTTTTATGAGTCAGCCTGATTTTTTTAAAAAAATGATTTTATTTTTTATAGATTCAAGCTTAGATAAAAAGTATTATGGTAATAAATTATTTTCTAGTTTTAAAGCACATTTTTTTAAAGAACTAGGGATATTTTATGCACTTAGCCCTAAGGGGCGTTTTATAAAAATTAATCCAAAAAGTAAAAAATCACTCAATAAGCTTTTTTTATATCAAATAGGAACAAATTATTATTATTTTAATCAATTAGAATATGCAAGTGAATTAAAAAAGTCAAAGAGTTTTTCAAGATTAGATAAAGCTAAGCAAATTCATTTGATATCAAAAGTAAGAAAACAATTAGCTATTGATTTTTCTATTAAAATGAGTAAAGACTTGAGCGTGGATATATTAAAAAATTTAGCAGGATCTTTTATTGATACACTTTTGCCTACAAATTATGAAAGATTGAAAATTTTATATGAAAAACTAATGTATGAAAAATTTACTTACAATTATGATTTTCCTTTAGCTGTAAAAAAAGAAGAATATATAACCTATCCTTTATTAATAAATTCTAGATTTATGAGTTTTGATTTATCTGAGTTTATTTTTGGTTCTTTATTATGCACGGGTGGGCTTAATTATTATCCTAGTATTGCTTGTGCTACAACTTCAAGTGAAGCTAGGGAATTTGCCTTAAAAAGACTTTTATCTTATATTATTTTAGATGAAAAAAGAAGTGCTTTTATGGAAGATAAAATCAATGAAGGCAAATATATCTTAAATGATAAGGAATTTTTTGAAAAAAACAATATAGAACTTAGAAATTGTAATATATATAAGCTAGAACATTTTCAAAGAAAAGAAGAGTATAAAACACAAAATCCTATGATAAAACAACACCCTATCTTAGCCTATAATGATACTATACAAATTTTATATGAATATGCAAATGGGATTTATAATACCACTCAAGATGAAAAAGGTAAGTTTATAGAAGATAGGCAAAAAGCAAGAAGATTGATGGAAAATTTAGAAGCCATAGGACAACATAATTTGGAAGTGATGTATAAGGGGATAAATGAGGAATATGTAAAAAACAAAAGAAAAAATGAAAATGATGAGGAAGAAAGCGATGATACTAATAAATCCCAAGATTATTCTAATAAGTTTATAGGCAGACTAGCCACTACTATAATCATGGAAGATGGTTTATATATAGGATGAAAGGATAAATAATGAGTGGTAATAAAGATATTTACGAGATTTATACTTCTAATGGACTTATATTAGAAGTTGATAAAAATACAAATCAAATTATATTTGATAAAAGAGAAGATGGGCGTGAAGTAGGCAAATACACCCAAGAATATTCCAAAGCTTTGTTTGAAGCACACAATATCAAACAAAAC
>NZ_MJXL01000043.1:0-445 GCF_001762785.1 Campylobacter sp. BCW_6463 | reverse complement strand
ACAAAGCTAATTCTATTTTGTTTAATCATTCTAGCACGATTGATAAGAGCATAAAGGGCTATAAATTCATCATTATAGGTAGAAGTGTAATTGTATTTTTCTAAAAATACAACAACTTCCCCATCAAACTCAATACTTTTCCATTCTATAAGCTCTGCTTTAGCATTAGTGATAAAAGAAATATATTTATCTCTTTGTTTATCATGTTTAATACCTGCGCATAAAGGTTTAAGTGCTTCATCATACCAAATCACTTCTAACTTTTCTTCTTTAATAATTCTTAATGTTGCTTCTTTTGTGATATTTTCTTTAATATCTTTCCTATTGTAGCATTTATGCCGATAATTTTCTTGTAGCATTTTATCAATTGCTTCTTTTTCATTATCAAAAGAATAACTAAGTCTAATACTTCCTTGGTCTTCAACATAGAAAGTTTCATATTTAT
>NZ_MJXL01000042.1:0-2993 GCF_001762785.1 Campylobacter sp. BCW_6463 | reverse complement strand
ATCTTTTATAAGATTACCAAAGATAATTAAACTGAGCAAATCCTGTATGGGTATTGCCATCTTTATCAAACATTCCATTATAGTTTAAACTAAAATAGAAAGCTTCATTAACAGGAACGATAAAAGAAGTACTTACAAATTTTTGTATTCTTGGTAAATAAAACTCATCACTTACTTTTATATTTCCAAATCTAGCCTTAGCTTCTACTTTAGGATTGATATTAAACTTAGCTCCAAGTTCTACTGAAGTTTTTAAATTAGGCAACCAATCTCTAAACCAAGTAAAGCTTGTTTTAGTAGAGAAAAGATTTAAATAGTTTGCATAGGTTCTTTCTCCACCTTTAACTGTTGCTTGTCCTATAGTATCTTTCATAGAAAAAGCTTCAGTATAGCCTCCTTCATAAGCAAGACCTATTTCAGGGGAGAATATATCTTTATTAGAAATAAAATTCATACCTAAGGCTGTATTGACTCCATAAGCATAAGAATTAGGTTCAGCTTTAGCTTCATTATTTCCTATTTTTTTAGTTAAATCATTTTTAATCAAAGCAGCTTTACCTTGAGCTTTGATATAAACTTCTTGACCTTTTTCTGTAGTAAATAAGGTATTAAAGTATTTTAAACCTGCATAATAGGTTCTATTATTAATATCAAAATAAGTTGAACCCATTCTTGTATCTTCATAACCTGCATACACACCATATATTCCACTGTCTTTTAAAGTAGAATAACCTATAATGGTTCCTTTAGTGTGTCCTTTACTTTCTTCATTTAAAGAAAGTTCAACATTCTGTGAAGAAGCATAAGGAAGGATGAATAAAGAATGTTCTTTATTAGAACCATAGCTTCCATTATTTAAATCACTCTTTATATAATCACTTGCATCTGCATATAAATTACCCTTTTCAGACATAGCAATGCTTTGAGATTTACTTGAAGAAGCTAAAGCAAAGCTTTGCATAGAATTACCCATAACATTATCTATAAAGGTAGATCTTCTTGAAGTAGTAGAGATTAAAGATCTAAAGGTTGCACCTGATATGGAAGCATTAAGATTAAAATCTGTAGTAAGCTTTCCTGTTATTGGATCAAAGCTTAAAGATATTTCTCCACCTCCATTGGTTCCTATATTGCCAATATTGTTTTGATTGACACCTGAGATGATATTGCTTATATTACCTAATTCTTCAAGATTAACATTGCTTTGATCTACAGTGATGTTTTCTACTTGTACATTATTTGCACCGCTTCCACCTACAACCACAGTGTCTAATTTACCTGTGTTTTTATCTGTAGAAACAACCCAATCTTTGATTCCAACACTACCACTACCATTGTTAGTTACTGTATTACCATCTTTATCTTTACCTACTGAACCTTGGTTGGAGATAACTAAATCAGCATTACCATTATTTGTAATACCTCCACCTATAGTAGCACCTTCTCCATTGGAAATTTCAAGTTTATTATCACTGTTATTAGTGATAGAACCGCTTATACCTGTATTAGAATTAGAAGTGTTAGTGATGGAGTCAAGCTGACTGTTTTTATCAATTGTAATAGAACCAGTAATAGAGCCTTCTCCTTCATTAACAAGACCACCTTCTACCTTAGCTCCACCTTCTATCTTGATATCGCTACCTATAGATGCACTATCCGTATTGACTATATTTCCTTCAAGCTTAGTGTTTTCCCCACTAACTGTAATACCACCTGTTATACTTCCTGAGCCAGAATTAGAGATAGCTTGACCTGAAGAAGAAGTTACAGTAGCTCCATCTTCTACTTTTATAGAGCCTTCTATTTTTCCGCTTTCATTAGATATACCAGCGCCACTTCCACCTTCTACTCTAGATCCTTCACCGGATAAAATTATTTCTCCGCTTAAAGAAGCTGCTTTTTCTAATCTTATACCATTAACTTTACCTTGTATAATGCCACCATTTTTAAGTTCTATTTTACTAGTACTTGAACCAACATCTAAAGCAATTCCATGATTATCGCTATAAATTCCACTTACAGTTCCATCTTTTGAAGTATTTTTTCCACCATCTATGTATAAATCGCCTAGAGTTTGCCATTGATTTACCCATATTCCTGCTGTTTTACCATAAACTACACCTCCATCTTTTATGGTAAGTGTTCCAAATTTACCATAGGATACATGTATACCAGAAACAACTGAATTGATAGTTCCTGTGTTGATGATATTTTCTATGGTGCCACCGTTTTCTAATTTTATAGCGCCACCCCACCATATATCTTCAGTGCTATTTATAGTACCTTTATTTTCAAGTGTTTTTATAATGCTATTGTGTATAAAAACAGCAGAGGAACCACCATTCATAGTACCATTATTGATAAAATTTTCTATGGTTCCACCAACCATTGTTACACCTTCGCTCCCACTAATTAAACCACTATTAACAAAGCTTTGTATATTAGTATTTTTTCCTTCGAAAAGTACTCCTCGGTCGTTAGAGCCTACTATAGTCCCACTATTTTCGAATTTATCCACAGTGAGAGTTCCTGAGTTACCTCCCCAAATTCCCATGTAAATTTGACCATTGATTTGACCTGTATTTTCAAAGGTGTTAACAGTGATGGTTCCTTTAAAATTGTTATCATGTTCTACAGCTACCTTACCGTTAATAGTTCCATGATTGGTAAGATTGGTAAGAGTAAGAGTGTTGTTACTACTAGCATGAGCATAGATGATTCTATCTGTATTGCCTATACTACCTAAAGTTCCACCTGATTGAATTATTATGGTATGTGGACCTGAATCGGAAATGTTGATTGTGCTAGTTTCTGAACCACTTACAGTCGTATTAGTATTCTGATAAACACTTGCTGATCTAGCTTTAGTATTTTTATTTGCTTCATCATAAGTTTTTATTTCAGAATTTAATGTAGCATTAGCACAACTAGCTAAGAAAGAAATAGTAGCTAAAGATAAAACTATCTTTTTAGAATTTAAACAGGGTTCTTTA